>NZ_DALZSV010000043.1:0-21085 GCF_032014955.1 Moraxella sp. CTOTU47724 | reverse complement strand
TCGCTGCCAGTGAGTGCGTATTATACGCTTTTCTTTCCCCCTGTCAATACCACTGTCAAAAGTTTTTTCATTTATTTTCAAATTAGTTTTTTATAGTTAAAGATAAGAATACTTAAACTCATCAATATACTGGTCGCTAGAGTGATTAAGACAATTTTGGCTAGCTCTGGTGCTAGTGCATTTGAGGGGATATTTTCATCACTATAATGGCGAACCATTTTAAGATGTTTGGCAATCGGAGAGACTAGAACAAGTAGGCTTAATAGATAAAAATTTTGTCGCAAGGTCACAAAAGTAATTAGTAAAAAATAAGCACCCAACAACATGAACCGATACAGGTGGCTCATGCTTTCTTTGCCTAAGGTGGTGGCAAGGGTATTTTTACCAGCGCTTGTATCTGTGTCAAAATCCCGCATATTGTTAATCATCAATACGCAAGTGCATAGCAGGCCGATCACCACGGCAGCAATAATATCCCTCACACGGATAAATTGTGTTTGTAGGTACACGCCCCCTAGTACATTAACTAAGCCGAAGAATAAAAATACTGCTATTTCGCCTTTCGCATTGTACCCATAGGGGTTTTTACCCATGGTATAGGTCACTGCGGCGATAATCGCGATGATGCCCAATGCTAAGAAGGTGAAGAAATCGGTCAGACTGTTAAAGCTCAGCCAAAGTAAGCCAATACCGCAGCCAAAAATAAACAGTGCCCAACTTATGATTAATTTTTTAAGGGTACTGGGATTGATTGTCCCTTGGGCAGTCTGTCTGTCGAATCGATGGGCATCCGTACCCCGTATACCATCGCCATAGTCGTTGGCTAAATTAGATAAAATCTGTAGTCCTAAGGCAGCCCAAAGGCTTAGCAAAAAGATTTGCCAATTTTTGGTTTCGAAGCTGCCAATACGGGAGTATGCCAACGCATTGGCTACTATGATGCCAGCCACCGCTAATGGATAAGTGCGTGGGCGAGTCGCTTGCCAAAATGCTTGTAAAAATTTGACCATCACTCACTCGAAACCTTGTATCACCAATCGCAACATCTAAATGGATTTAGCCATTTGGATGCACGTTTACCAATGATGCGGGGTTTATGTTGATTTTTTTAGACCTGCTTGCGCCAACAATGCACCTAAGCTACCAATTTTTTGCGGTTTGTCGGCTCCTTGGTTTTGCGGTTTAGCGGCTTTGTCACTACGTTGGGGTTTGCCCGAATGTTTGGCTGATTTGCTGCCGCGCTCGCTATGGTCTGCGTGTTTTTTCGCCGTACCACCCACTGATTGGTTGGTATTTTTTGCTTTACTAGCGGGTGCTTTTTCAGCAGGTTTGGCTACCATTGGGGTGTCTGACTTCATGCTAAAGCCCACGCGTTTGCGTTCGGCATCCACTGAAATCACGCGAACGGTGACGATATCACCTGGTTTGACATGATTTAACGGATCGGCGATAAATTCGTTACCCATCTCTGAGATATGTACCAAGCCATCTTGATGTACGCCAACATCAACAAAACAACCAAAACTTGTCACATTGGTGACCACGCCTTCAAGCGTCATGCCTTCGGTTAAATCGTTGAGGCTATTGACATCGTCACGGAACTGCGCTGTTTTAAAGCTCGGTCTTGGATCGTGTGCAGGTTTGGCTAATTCTTGTTTGATGGCAGCGGCTTTCAGCGTTGCTTGCTCGGCATCATTAACCTCATCGTTTGCGGCAGCGACCAGTGAAGCGGTCAGATTGTTAAGCGCTGACTCGTCACCTAGCACATCGTTGAGGTTATTGTCAGTTGAAGCCAGCCATTGTTTGACCATCTCGTAGTTTTCTGGGTGTAACCCTGTTGCATCTAACGGCTCATCACCGCCACGAATGCGTAAAAAACCTGCCGCTTGTTCGAAAGTTTTGGCACCCAATCTTGGCACGTTTTTGAGCTGTTCACGATTCGCAAATGCGCCGTGTTCGTTGCGGTAGTTGACAATTTGCTGCGCCACATTGACATTGAGACCTGCGATATAAGACAAAATCGCAGGGCTTGCGGTGTTAACGTCTACGCCCACCGCATTCACGCAGTCTTGCGTGACTTTGGTTAAACTATCGGCTAGCTGCGTTTGGTTGACGTCATGCTGATATTGACCCACACCAATGGCTTTGGGATCGACTTTAACCAGCTCAGACAAGGGATCTTGCAAACGACGGGCAATCGATACTGCCCCACGAATGGATACATCAAGCTCTTGTAATTCTTGCGATGCCAGTTCGCTCGCTGAGTACACAGACGCGCCAGACTCATTGACCACCACAGGCACGGCTTTGATATCCCCAGTGCCCTGCGCGCTGTGTTCTGCCAAAATTTCTTTGATTAAGGCATCTGTCTCACGGCTAGCCGTACCATTACCAATGGCGATTAAATGCACATGGTGATTTTTAAGTAAATCGGCAATGGTTTGTTTGGCTTCATCGACCTTATTGTCTGGAGCAAATGGATACACCGTTGCAATCGCAAAACTATCATCGCTATTTTTGGCAACATGACCTAGGCTATCAACCACAGCCATTTTGACGCCATGACGGATACCCGGATCGACGCCTAAAATCGTTTTTTGACCCGCTGGCGCTGCCATTAATAGATGCTGTAAATTGTTTGCAAACACGTCAATTGCTGCAGATTCAGCCGTTAAGCGTTTTTCTGTGAGCAAACGATGCTCAATATGCGGACGCCATTTGTCCAACCACAGTTTTTTGCCCAGTGACAATAAAAACTGTTGACGGTCACTAGGCTCGGCAGCCGTTAAGTTAAATGCCTGATTAATCTGCTCAATAAATGGTGCATCCTCGCCTTCAATGGCAATCGTCAGTACGTTGTCTTGGCGACCGCGTAGCATCGCTAATAATCGATGATTGGGTAGACGTGCCAAGCTTTCAGCGTGGTCAAAATAGTCTTTGTATTTTTCGCCGACTTCCCGTTTTTCCTCGCCCACTAAACGGCTATGAATTTGGGCGATTTTACCAAAGCCGACGCGCAGTTTGTCGAGTAGGTCAAGCTGCTGTGTCCACTCATCGATAATAATGGCACCGATGCCTGATAGCTGTTTTTCTTTATCTTCAAAAATTGACGCTTCGGCTTCGCCGTTTTCATTCTGTACAGGTGCTGGCGCTTGATAATCTGATAGTGCTGAGGAGGGGCTTACCGAGTCATTTAAAACCGCCAAGGCAATTGGCTCAAGTCCTGCTTCACGCGCTTGGGTTGCCAGTGAGCGGCGGCGCGGACGATACGGCAAATAAATGTCTTCTAATTCAAGTTTGGATGCCGCTTGATTGATGCGTTCACTCAATTCATCGGTCAGCTTATTTTGTGAGGTCAACAGCTCAATGATTTTTTGGCGGCGAATCGCCATATCTCGTTCATAGCTGAGCGATTTTTCCAGACTACGCAACTGTACGTCATCGAGCCCGCCGGTTTGGTCTTTACGATAGCGTGCAATAAACGGAATCGTCGCGCCATCATCGTAGAGTTTGACGAATGCCATCATTTGGTTGAGTTTGATACCAAGATTGGCAGCTAATTTTTGATAAATGGCTTGCTGGACTTGCTCAGAGAGTACATCTACCGCTGGATTAGCCGCAATGGCAGTAACGTTTGTAGTCATATTTTTGCCTAACACTTATAAGGATGAACTCAAAACTTCAGAGTTCACGCATTATAACAAAACAATACAAAAAGATAATAGGTAAACGCTATTTTAACAAAAATCTTTAGTGAATTTTTACCTTGCCAATTATACCCCTGTTGCTAAACTAAGATTTTGCTAACTGATGACTATATCATAGGTGGCTACCCTACAAGCTAACGTCGCATTTTTAGCAAAATCACTACAGCAATCGACACATTTTTTTGCTTTAATAACCGCATAACCACGCAAATTTAGCTAAATAATAAGATTGATAATGCTTGCAAGTTGTAACCAATCGTTTCAAAATACCTTTATCAGTCACTAATAAAAATTTTTATACCCATATATTTTATAGCATTGCCTGTCCTAACCATCAGGGTTAACACGCTAATGGAACATATTTAGCCTTTATAAAAAATAATTGGGTGTTTATGAAAACTATGGAACGAAAATAATGTAGCGAAAACAACATTCGAGTGCAAATAACATTGGTGATAGGAATATTGGTAATAGGAATATCGACAATAAAAATGAGGAAAATAATCAATGAGTGATGACATCAACCCCACTGTAGAATCTACCCCCAATCAATCAGCCGCCGGCGATATGAATCAGCGCATTTTGGTCGTTGATGATGATGCGCGTCTTCGTACTTTATTGCAACGTTTCTTAGAAGACGATGGTTATATCGTACGTACTGCGCATGATGGTAGCCAAATGGACAAACTGATGCAGCGCGAGTTATTTTCGCTGATTGTGCTTGATTTGATGCTACCTAACGAAGACGGTATCAGTATTTGCCATCGCTTACGCGCAGAAAACTCCGATATTCCGATTATTATGTTGACCGCTAAAGGTTCCGATGCCGATCGTATCGCAGGACTTGAAGCAGGCGCGGATGATTATCTGCCAAAACCCTTTAACCCCAAAGAATTATTGGCACGTATTAAAGCCGTATTGCGCCGGCAAACGCGTGAATTGCCAGGCGCACCCAGTCAGCAAATGGAAGTGGTCGAATTTGGGTCATGGACATTAGATTTATCAACGCGTACCCTAAAGCGTGATGGCAATATCGTGACCTTAACCACAGGTGAATTTAGTGTATTAAAGGCTTTGGTACAACACCCCCGTGAACCATTAACCCGTGATAAACTGATGAATCTGGCACGCGGCCGTGAATGGGGCGCAATGGAGCGCTCAATTGATGTGCAAGTATCGCGTTTACGCCGTCTCATCGAAGATAACCCTTCGCAAGCGCGCTATATCCAAACCGTTTGGGGCGTGGGCTACGTGTTTGTACCCGATGGGGCAGAAAGCTAAACGAGCCCTATTTAAAAGAGCGAATTAAGAAAGCCAAGTTAACAGAGTTAAGAACTTTTATGATAAAACCTTTGATTTCAAACACGGCCTGTCACCTGGTGATGGGCTTTTTAGGTTCTGGAAAAACCAGTTTTATCAACGCCTGTATCGCCCATTTTCAGCACCAAGAAAAGTGGGCGATTTTGGTCAATGAGGCAGGTCAAATCGGTATTGATGAAAAGCTATTGACGGGTAATGCTGACCATGATTTAGCGATTCGCCAAGTATCTGGTGGCTGTATCTGCTGTACTTCGCAACTGCCGCTACAGATTGCGCTCGCTCGCTTGACGTCTGAGTATAGACCTGACCGATTATGGATTGAGCCAACAGGGCTTGCACACCCGCGAGAACTGATTGAGCAGCTATCTGCAGCCCATTGGCAAACTGCGCTGTCGCTAAAATCTGCCATCAGTATCGTCAATGCGCGTCATTGGCAAGATGCCCGTTATCGTGACAATGAAGGCTACCAAGCGCATGTGCGATTTTGTGATGTGGTGGTGATTAATCGCTTTCATGGGTTGGATGACAGCCAAAAAACCCAACTAACCGCATGGGTAAAAGGCTTAAACCCTAAAGCAAAATTGATTTGGCAAGCAGAACAAACGCTGAGCGAAGACAATCTGCGGCAATTGCAACAAGCGCTCAAGCAATCAAGCCAAGTGCTTGCCGAGCGTAGCCATTACCAAAAAATTAGCTTAACAAGTTTTGCTCAGTCCCCCGCTCTATCCACCACCCAAGCCGACCCGACCCAATCACCAACAGCTGCCAATGATGACTTGCCATTTCGCTATCATGATGTACAAAACGGCTATCAAATCATCGGCTGGCGGCTGTCAGCCGACTGGACAATTGATATGACTGTGCTGATGGAATGGCTGTTGACACTGCCCAACTGGCAACGTATTAAATCGGTGGTTCATATCAAACATACGCATGATGAGCAATGGCAAACCATGAATTTTACCCCTGATTCGCTCGATTTGGTGGCCTGTGAGCCACAAACCGATAACCGTATTGAAGTGATTTTTTTGGATAACACTATCGAATTGGATTTTGATAGGCTCGATACTGAGCTGATGATGATGTTTGGGCATATCCATTAAGCTTGCGGTTGATGGATAGCCCATTTTATTGTCTATTTTTTTGATTTTTCGGCTGTTTTTTTCATTGATTATGTGGCGTTAACATCGGGCGTGATACGGATGATAGTGTCATTTTCCAGGTTTTTTTCTTGCATATCAAACCCTGTATGCGTGATGGTGAGCAAGGTACTCACGCGCGTCCCATAGCTACTTCCCAGCAGCTTGTCGAGGCGATTGGCAGGAATAAAGATGGAAGACAACGCCAATTCTGTCTCCATACCTAACCCTGTATCAGGTAGCTGCGCGATAGGCGCTTGTTCACGGTCTTGCAGTATCTCAAATGCCACATTTTTCCAATTGGCTGTTTGCCAATCCTCATGCCCAGCAAGCAGCGGCAACAACTCTTGTCGTACTCGCCTGCGCAGTTTTTCCGTTTTAAACCATGCCGTATTTGGTTGACCATTGGATAACACGTATAAGCCTTTTGCCAATACCTCGATGCCATACCCTTTATTGTTGAGCAGCACCGCTTGCTGCCGATCGCCGATGACTAGATTAAACCCATCGTAGCAGGGCAAATCAATTTGCCTTGCGAAAGCTAGCGGCGACCACTCACCACTTAAATAATCAAGGATTAACTGACCGCGGGAGGTGGCAAAGACAGGCTTATCTTTGATAATCTCTCGGTAGTTTAAAATCACCCCCCAGCGCCCATGCTCAGGATCGATACCCAACCAAGTGCCCCCTGCTTGCGCATCTTGCCCCGCGATGATTTTTTTTCCATTCGGCAATTGCCATTCACGCAGTGCGCGCGTAGGACGCTGCAAAAATTCATCCCGATTGGATAATAATACCAAGGGTTTATCCTCAAACAGCTGCCAAGCCAACGCCACAATGCACATACTTTATTCCTTCTAACTGGTTACCATACCATCGCCCATTGAATTCTGCATCCGCTCGATTACTCATTCCCTAGCTTAGCACCCAAAACTTTTTTGGCAATCACCAAATCGTCATATTGTTCATTTATGATAAAAAATCTAAAAAACTGCCGTTTTAAACGATTGTTGCCCTTGTGAATGAGCTTATGACGCCAATTAGCATTGTGATTATTACCCTAAACGAAGCCGAACGTATCGGTAATATTTTGCGTGACTTAGCCCAGCAAAGCTACCAAAATTTTGAAGTCATCGTGGTGGATTCCAACAGCGAAGATGACACCTGTCAAATTGCAGCCAGTTTTCGCCACCAGTTGCCCGCGATAAGCGTACATAAAATGTCAAAGCGTGGCGTCAGCTTGGGTCGTAATACAGGGGCAAGCTTAGCCAAAAATGAACGAATACTGTTCCTAGATGCCGATGTGCGGCTGGATGCAGACTTTTTGCAAAAAGCCACTCAATTATTGGATAAAAAATCCTTGAAAGTAGCCGGTGTATACATGAATGCTGACCACCTAAAACCTTGGTTTACAGTGGGTTATCTGCTATTTAACATAGGTATTTTTGTTAGCCAATTTTTATCGCCAACGGCGGTCGGTGCGTGTATTTTTTCCAATAAATCTGTGCATGAGCAATTGGGTGGATTTGATGAGTCTATCACCCTGTGTGAAGATTGTGACTATGTCAATCGCGCCAAAAAAATCACCCGTTATCAGATGCTACCGCTCACCTTTCGCTTTGACCCACGCCGCTTGCAGCAAGATGGCTATTTTAATACGGGCTGGAAATACCTGCATGCCAATTTATATCGTTTCTTTGTTGGCGAAATCCGTGATAACAAAATCCGCTACCAGTTTGGGCATTATGGTACACAAAAAAAATAGCGTCGGTGGTGACGCTAGTTTTTGCAGGATTTTTTGGAGCTTGCCCTATACTTTATCGCCCTTTGAACTCAGCAGGACGCTTTTGCATAAAGGCGGTAATCCCTTCTTTAAAGTCCTCACTGGTCGCCATTTGCATTTGGTAAATTACCTCTTGGTCTAGCGCGATATCTAGTCCTGCAAATGCCACTTGATTAATCGATTGCTTCATTGCTGCCAGTGCCAAGGTTGGCAAGCTTGTGAGGCGGTCGGTCAGTTTTTTCACTGCCGCATCAAGCGCATCTTGACTCACCAGCGCATTCACCAGTCCCAAATCTTCTGCCTTTTGCGCGGTGATTTGCTCACCCAACATCACAAGCTCAGTGGTTTTGGCGGCACCAATCAACTGAGACAACAGATAAATACCACCGCCATCAGGCACTAGCCCGATATTGACAAAGGCTTGTAAAAATTTAGCATTGTCACTGGCGACGCGAAAATCACACGCTAACGCGATATTCATGCCTGCGCCCGCACACGCGCCATTAATACACGCGATAATCGGCTTGCTGATTTTGCGGATACGCCGCGTGATATCAGCAATGCCAATGGTCAGACTATGCGACATTTTCAGTAAATTTTCGCGGTTATCTGCGCCTGATAGCATCTCGCGAATATCACCACCGCTAGAAAATCCCTTGCCCGCGCCTGTGATGACAATCACTTTGGCGGCTGTGTCGTATTGGGCGTAATCAAGGGCTTGATAAAGCTCGGATTTCATCACGCTACTGAGCGCATTGAGTGATGCTGGATCATTGAGGGTAATCGTCGCAACACTATCTGCAACATCATACGTGACTTTTTGAAAGGTGGGTTGTTGTGTTTGGGTTGCCGTCATGGGTCATCCTTTTACCAAAGAAATAAATACCAAAAAAATAAAAATAATGAACCCCTTCATCTTACCGAAATTATTTTTTTTTGGGAAATAAAACGCGACTTGTAAGGTCAACAATCCAAACCCCACCACAAAATTTTTACAATTTCCAAAATTTCTGTATTGACAGAAATATATAAAAAGCTCAAACTAATTAAAAATTGATTGATTTATATCCATTGACTTACATATAGGGCTAAAAAGTGCAACTCACACCTACCATGGAAAAATTTGTCTTACATTGGGGCGAAATGGGCAATAAATGGGGCGTAAACCGTACCGTTGCCCAGATTCATGCCTTGTTATTTTTGGCAGCCAAGCCGATGAATGCCGAAGAAATCCAAGAGACCTTAGGCGTGGCGCGTTCAAATGTGAGCAATAGTATCAAGGAATTGCAGAGCTTAAATCTGGTACAAACGGTACATACGCTCGGTGATAGGCGCGATTATTTCACTACGGGCACGGATGTGTGGGAATTGGCTAAGGTGATTGTCGAAGAACGCTATCGCCGAGAGCTTGCGCCGACGGTTGGATTCTTGGCAGATTTAATCAATGAGCCAGAATTTGCCGCAGAAAGCAAAGACATACAACAACGTATCAAAGACACCCACCAATTTGTCGATACGCTGACGAGTTGGGCGAACGAGATGCTAAAACTTTCTTCCACTACGCTCAATCGTATCTTAAAACTTGGGGCGACGATTCAGAAGTTTTTGAAATGATGGATTGGGATAATGACTGCAACATTGAGAAAAACAGTACTTTCTAGCGTTTGGCAATATTTTAGATTATTTGTTATTGGCTGTTTTGTGACATTTTTTATCTTTGTAATAGCCTTTCATGATATTAATAGATTATTTACTTCTAATACTCTAGTAACATGGTCAGGCATCTTGGTGTTTAACGGCAGACTTGCAATAGTTGGCGGTTTAAGTAGTGTAATCGTTGGCAAATTGGTTTTACCAAAAAGCTAAAAATTTTACCCATAAATTTCAGTTTTGACAGAAAAAAGGAAATAAATCATGAAAATACTTATCACAGGCGGTTCAGGATTTTTAGGCACAGCGTTAACACAATCATTAAAAACCCATGGCGTAAAAGGTGACACTGCGTCAGTCACTTGGGTATCTCGTTCTGTAGAAAAAGAGAAAACCAAAAATATCGCAGACGACGTTATTAGCTATGACGATCTTGCCAGCACCGATCAGACGTATGATGTCATCATCAATCTAGCGGGGGCGGGTATTGCCGACAGCCGTTGGACGGAGGCACGTAAGCAAGAATTGTTTGATAGTCGCCTAAAACCTACACAAGCGGTAATTGACTATATTGAGCGAATGGGCAACAAGCCAAAACTATTGATTAGCGGCTCAGCCATCGGTTGGTACGGTATCCAACAGGAAAACGACCCAACCGCGCTTGATGAAACCAGCCCCATGACAAAAACCGACTTCGCTCACGAAATTTGTCAGGCATGGGAGCAGCTAGCTTTGACTGCCCAAGATGCTGTAACAGATGCCGTAACAGACGCTGTGCCAGTTGCGATTGTGCGTACAGGGGTGGTGATTGCGCCCGAGGGGGGTATGGTTGGGCGACTGATTACCCCATTTAAAATGGGCACCGGTGGTAAGCTTGGCAATGGTCAGCAAATCATGAGCTGGATTAGCCGTAGTGATTGGGTGCGTGCGGTGATTTTTATCATTGAACAAAACCTGACTCACACCCTGCCCACTCAGCAAATTTACAATTTGACCAATCCAACGCCTATTAGCAATGCTGCATTTACCGATGCGATGGGCACTTGGTTGCACCGCCCTACTGTGATGACCCTGCCCGCCTTTGTGGTCAAGACCATGTTTGGTGAAATGTCGACGTTACTGTTGGATGGGCAGCGCGTTGTGCCCACAGCGCTACTGGATAAAGGTTTTGAATTTAACGACTTGACCGTATTAGATGCCCTAAAAAGCTAATCTTCGGAGACTGTTAATATGATTACCATGTACTATGATGATACCTGCCCTGTCTGCCGTACCGAAGCCTTGCATATGGCAGAGAAAAAACCTGACGCCATTCGCATCGTTCCGATTGATGACGCACGTGACGAACTTGCCAAATTTGGTATTAGCGAAGATGAGGCGATGACTTATCTGTGTGTGCAAGATAAACAAGGGAACATGCAAAAAGGCATGGATGCTGTACGACTGCTATACAAAACCGCACAACTGCCATTTGCAACCGTGTTTGAATGGCCTGTGGTGAAACAAGCCAGTGATATGATTTATCCTATTTTTGCGCGACATCGCAACTGTGTACCCAACTGGATGACCCAACTTGTCTATGGTAAAGTCGCAGCAGACTGCAAAGACGGTATGTGTAGAACTCGAGGCAAATAAATGCCGTTTGGTTTAAATGGCGGTATGTACGCTCAATGATTTATTTATCATGGATAGCTTGATAATTTTT
This sequence comes from Moraxella sp. CTOTU47724, assembly GCF_032014955.1. NCBI lineage: Bacteria > Pseudomonadati > Pseudomonadota > Gammaproteobacteria > Moraxellales > Moraxellaceae > Moraxella > Moraxella sp. CTOTU47724. The sequence continues at coordinate 9,781 of NZ_DALZSV010000043.1, read as the reverse complement.
AATGGTCATTGGGCGTTACAGTCATGATGGTGCAATCATGATTAGGCACAATGATTATTAGTCACGCTTATGAGTATCAAGTTATATCTAATAATTTTGGGTACGTTGATAACGTTGTCACTAATTTTCAACTAACATTCTACAATTTTTTTACAGTTTGAGAAAAAACAGCTAGATTTTTTAACAATTTTCATTTAATAATAGCAACTAATCAGGAAGATGAGATTGTTTGTATCATTTAAGACAATCTATTACGTTTAGCATAGCGGATTTGCTTCACCATATTGTTGTCTACTGTTATTGTCACCCAATCGCTATCTTCCTTGTCGGTTTTGACACTGATTGTTGAATTAATCATCAATGAGTTGTCTTTTTCATTCATTTACAAGGAGCGTTATCATGGATGAGGCACAAATTCAGCGTATCATTAATCATTCTGAGTTCCAAAGCATGGCAAAGAGAAAAACAAGCCTAGGACTTACTTTTTCTATCATTACTTTAATTGTGTGGTTTGGTTATCTATTACTTGTGGGCTTTGATCCTGAAATGTTTGCTGCGCCACTGTCAGCAGGCTCGACTATCCCTATTGGCTTTTACATTGTTGTTGCCATTATGATTTTTGTACCAGTCATCACTTGGATATATGTCAGCAAAGCCAACGGCGAATTTGACACGATGACTCGTAAAGTAATCGATGATATCAACAGTGGTAAAGTATAACCTCACAGGGATTGTGTTGGGTTTTCAATTTTAAAATTGTGCTTTTTATAACAATTTTGACATCATTTTTGACACCATGGAGGGTGGCATGTTACAACAACAATATAACGGCCTGGCTGTTAAAGGCTTGCACAAGCGTATCGGCAAGGTTTCAACTGCCGTAAGCTTGACGCTAGTGGGTCTGATGGCACAGATGCCAGCATGGGCAGCGGGCGCCCTTGAAGGCGAAGTAAAAAAACAACCGCTGAATATCTCAGCCATTATCATGTTCTTGATTTTCGTTTTGGCAACACTCGGTATTACTTACTGGGCGTCAAAACAAAACAAAACCGCAAGCGATTTTTATACCGCGGGCGGCGGTATCTCAGGTACCAAAAACGGGATTGCCATTGCCGGGGACTATATGTCAGCGGTAACCTTTTTGGGGTTATCGAGTATGGTTTTTACCGTCGGTTATGATGGCATGATTTATACGCTAGCCTTCTTGATTGGCTGGCCAATTATTTTATTCTTAATCGCTGAGCGGCTACGTAACTTGGGTAAATTTACCTTCGCAGATGTGGCATCTTATCGTTTTTCCCAAACCCCTGTACGTATTTTTGCGGCATCCGGTACCTTGGTCGTCGTCGCGCTATACTTGGTTGCGCAGATGGTTGGTGCGGGTAAACTGGTTCAGTTATTATTTGGATTAGATTATATTTACGCAGTCATCATCGTTGGTGTGTTAATGATGGTTTACGTATTGTTTGGCGGTATGCTAGCCACCACTTGGGTGCAGATTATCAAAGCAGTTTTATTGATGTCAGGTGCGACTTTCATGGCCCTCATGGTCATGAACCATGTTGGTTTTAGTTTTGAGAATTTATTCAAGTCAGCTGTTGCTGCCCATAGCAAACACGAAGCGATTTTATCGCCTGGTAAATTGGTTAATAATCCCATTGAGTCTATCTCATTAGGTTTGGGTCTATTGTTTGGTACAGCAGGTTTACCACACGTCTTGATGCGTTTCTTTACGGTGCCAGATGCCAAAGCTGCGCGTAAATCGGTGTTGGTGGCTGCAAGCTGTATTTCATACGTATTCTTCTTAATTGTTCTTATTGGTTTAGGTGCCATTGTTATCCTAGCTGAACATCCAGATTATTTCACGACTGTGGTTAAAGATGGCGTAAGCTCACAAGCACTCATCGGTGGTGCCAACATGGCAGCGATTCACTTGTCCCATGCCGTGGGTGGTAACCTATTCTTAGGCTTTATCTCGGCGGTTGCTTTCGCGACTATCCTAGCGGTTGTGGCAGGTTTGACTTTATCAGGCGCCTCAGCGGTCAGCCATGACTTGTATGCTAGTGTTATCAGAAAAGGTCAAGCGAGACCTGAAGAAGAGATGCGTGCATCAAAAATTACCGTGGTTGCGTTAAGTTTATTGTCAATCGTGACCGGTATTATCTTTGAAAACCAAAACCTTGCGTTCATTGCAAGTTTGGTATTTGCGGTCGCGGCATCTGCTAACTTCCCGATTCTTTTCTTAGCGATGTTCTGGCGTGGTCTAACCACTCGTGGTGCGGTAATCGGTGGGTTTGCAGGCTTAGCAGTCGCAGTGTTACTGATTATCTTAGGACCTGCGGTTTGGGTAGATATCATGAAACACGAATCACCGGCTTTCCCATACAAAAACGTGGCGTTATTTAGTATGCCTGTGACCTTCATTCTGACATGGATCGCATCTATCACTGACAACTCACCACGCGCTGAGTTAGATAGAAAAGGCTTTGATGCACAGTATGTACGTTCATTAACCGGTATCGGTGCGTCAGGTGCATCTGACCACTAATCTAATATTCAATAAAAAATACCGCTTACCATAAGCGGTATTTTTTATATGGGTTTTTTATAAAAGCTACTAATTTTATCCTTGATGAATCTCAACAAGGTTTTGGGTTGCCGTGGCATCAGCTTGTTTGACATACAATTTTGATTTTGAACTGTAAGGCACTAGCCCTGAGGGTACGACGCCTTTAGCAGATTCGTAATTATGAATGGAGTCATCGAAGAAAATATGGGGGGCAAAGGTTTGCAGTACATGGCGTTTATCCAAGCCACCTAAAAAGAATGCCAGATCCACATTGACGCCCCAATTACGCAATGTCTTAATCGCGCGCAAATCAGCAGGCGCATTGCGCGCCGTCACCAGTGCAATTTGAATCGGTGGATGCTTGATTTTAGCAGGCAGGCGTTTTTGTAGTTTAGAGAGTTTAATTAAAAAATCCGCATACGGGCCTTTATTCATCGGCACATCACTCATTTTGGCTTCATAATCATGAAACGCTTTGAGTCCTTGCTGGCGCGACAATAGCTCCCCTGCTTCATCAAATAACACGGCATCGCCATCAAATGCAATGCGTAGCTGATTGGTGTCTAGCTCTTTCATATCAATGGGCGGCGCATCTAATATCGCGCAGGCACACACGCCTGCATCGGTGACTTGCTGGGCATCGTCATGATTGGTGGTCAAAAACAAATCCACCTTAAAATCTGCCACATAATCCGCCACCCCTTCGCCTGAGGTAAATGCCGAGCGACTAATGGGTAGTCCATGACTACGCAGCGCATTTAATACTTGAATACCGGTATCTGGGCTGTTTTTTGACATAATCACCACTTCAACCATGGGCGCAGCTATGCCCTCGCCCTTGTCATCGGTTGCACAATGCTGATTGAGATTGAGTAAGGCTTTGATAAGCGGATAACCCGTCCCAGTTTGCAAGGGATCATTTTCACGTTCAATCATATAGCTGCGAAATTTATCAATCGCCGTTTCTGGATCTTCGGTTAACGCTTGTTGAAAAAACCGCTCAGACTCCGATAGGTCAAACAATGCCGTGGCAGAGACCGCCACAATTAATGTATTGGAAAAATCAACTGACATAAAAATGCCCTTAATCAATCGTGTTGTTATGAAGCATAGCACTCACTATGCTGTAGTTATATAAGTTTTGCCACGGGTAATCTAGATTATTCCTGTAACTTGTTGGTGTAAAGACCCCACAGCTTAGTGTCAAGACACTCAATCAAATTAAAGATACTCAGTCAAATTGTAGATACCAAGCATTGGCTGTCGTCTATTGCAGTGTTTTTTACGCGGCTATCATGAGCTGTCTCATTTTCTGTCATAACTGCAAGCAATTCTATCAGCAAGTTGGTTTCATCAGCGCAATTTGTTATAATAGCTCGTTTACGCTTTTTACAAAGCGACGAATTCATGGGATTGTAATGCCTATCTAGACACGGTAAGTTTGGATGGGCAAAGTTTTTCCCTTTTTTTATTCCCATCTCTCACGGTTACATGACCGATAGTAACGGTCATCACTGCCAAAGGACAACAGGAGCAATTATGGTAGCCATTACCTTACCAAACGGCGATATTAAACAATTTGATGGGCAAACGTCAGTCATGGAAGTGGCGCAAAGCATCGGCGCAGGGCTTGCCAAAGCCACCGTTGCAGGACGTGTCAACGGCAAATTAGTTGATGCGTGTGACCCGATTACCGAAGACGCCAGCGTTCAAATCATCACGCCAAAAGACGAGGAAGGTGTGGAAATCATTCGCCACTCGACCGCTCACTTACTGGGTCATGCTGTCAAACAGCTGTATCCTGAGGTGAAGATGGTTATCGGTCCTGTGATTGAAGAGGGTTTTTATTACGATATCTATAGCGAGCGCCCATTTACGCCAGAAGATATGGAAAAAATCGAAGCGCGCATGACGCAATTGATTAACCAAGATTACGATGTCATCAAAAAAATGACACCGCGTGACGAGGTTATCAAAGTATTCCAAGACCGTGGCGAGACTTATAAATTACGTCTTATCGAAGATATGCCGAATGAAACCCAAATGGGTTTGTACTATCACCAAGAATATGTTGATATGTGCCGTGGACCACACGTGCCCAACACCCGTTTCCTAAAAGCCTTTAAACTCACCAAAATGAGTGGTGCCTACTGGCGCGGTGATGCCAAAAACGAGCAACTTCAACGTATCTACGGTACCGCTTGGGCAGATAAAAAAGACCTAAAAGCTTATATTCAGCGTATCGAAGAAGCGGAAAAACGCGACCATCGTAAAATAGGTAAGGCGCTTGATTTATTTCACATGCAAGAAGAAGCGCCTGGCATGGTGTTTTGGCATCCCAATGGCTGGACGATGTGGCAAGTGCTTGAGCAGTATATGCGCAAAGTACAAAAAGATAACGGCTATCTTGAAATCAAAACCCCGCAAATCGTCGATAGAAGCCTATGGGAAAAATCAGGTCACTGGGAAAATTATGGCGACATGATGTTCACCACCCATAGTGAAAAACGTGACTATGCGATTAAGCCGATGAACTGCCCGTGTCACGTGCAAGTGTTCAATCAAGGGTTAAAATCCTACCGTGACTTGCCATTGCGTCTTGCTGAGTTTGGCTCATGCCACCGTAATGAGCCGTCAGGTTCGCTCCATGGCATCATGCGGGTGCGTGGCTTTACCCAAGATGACGCCCATATTTTTTGTAGTAATGAGCAAATCAAACAAGAAGCCCAAGATTTTATTAAGCTTACCCTTGATGTGTATAAAGACTTTGGTTTTGATGACGTGCAAATGAAACTCTCGACTCGCCCAGAAAAACGGGTCGGTGCTGACGAACTATGGGACTTGGCAGAAAAAGACTTAGCGGACGCATTGGATAATGCAGGGCTTGACTGGCAGTATCTGCCAGGGGAAGGCGCATTTTATGGACCAAAAATCGAGTTTAGCCTCAAAGACTGTCTTGGCCGCGTATGGCAATGCGGTACACTGCAGCTTGACTTTAACCTGCCAGAACGATTAGGTGCGGAGTTTGTCAATGAGCAAGGCGAACGTGAGCGCCCTGTGATGCTACACCGTGCGATTTTGGGGTCATTTGAACGCTTTATCGGTATGCTCATCGAGCATTACGCCGGCTGGATGCCAGTCTGGCTTGCGCCGCAGCAAGTCGTTGTCATGAATATTACCGACAACCAAGCCAAAGCCTGTCAAAAAGTCGCCGAACAATTGAATCAAGCCGGACTTCGTGTCATCACCGATTTGCGTAATGAGAAAATTGGCTTTAAAATTAGAGAACGCACCCTTGAACGCATTCCTTATATGATTGTCATGGGTGATAAAGAAGTAGAAAGCAACCAAGTTAACGTCCGTACTCGTGAAGGTGACAACCTTGGCGTGATGAGTATCGATGCCTTTATTGACTTGGTTAACCAAGCGACCGCCCAAAAAGGGCGCGTCAAATCAAAAACAGCGTAGGAGTAAGTATTATTAAGAGTTCAAACCGATTAGACATCAACGAGGAAATTCGTGCCAAAGAGGTACGCTTAGTCAAAGAAGACGGCGAACAAGTTGGTGTTGTGGATATAAAAACGGCTTTGCAGGCCGCCCGTGATGCTGAGTTGGATTTGGTCGAGATAGTACCAGACGCTCAGCCTCCTGTTGCCAAAGTGATGGACTACAGAAAATATCTGTACGACCAAAAACAAAAAGCCAAAGAAGCCAAAAAGAACCAAAAACAAACGCAGCTTAAAGAAATCAAATTGCGTCCTGGTACGGAAGAAGCCGACTATCAAGTCAAACTTCGTAAAATCCGTGAGTTTTTGGAAGACCAAGACAAAGTCAAAGTCACCATTCGCTTCCGTGGTCGTGAGATGGCTCACCAACAAATTGGCTTGCAGCAACTTGAAAAAGTCATTGCCGATACAACCGATGTTGCCAATGTTGAACAACAACCGAAAGTTGAAGGTCGTCAAATGGGTATGCTACTTGGACCTACCAAGAAAAAATAATGAGCAAACCCTAACTATAAAAAAACCACATCAACCTATGTGGTTTTTTTATTGGCGTATTGACCCATTAATAAAAGTTTAAGCTTTTAAATCACTGTATTCGGGGTGCTTTTGCAGATAGCTTGCCACGTAAGAGCAGGCTGGCACTACTTTTTTACCTTGCTTGCGGGCATAGTCTAGCGCGTGCTTGGTGAGCTCCCCTGCAATGCCGCGCCCGCCAATCGCGTCTGGCACAATGGTATGGTCATATACGATGACATCACCATTATCCACATAGCTTATATAGGCAGTAGTGCCATCAACGGTGGTTTCAAAGCGTTGTGATTGTTCGTTATGGTGAATCGATAATTGTAAATCCGACATGGTTGTCTCCTTGTGTATTCTTTTTTTTACTATGCTATCTGTGACTTGGTTATTTGTCGCTTGGTTATTTACCATTTGATAGTAGCACAGCCACTGTCCATGACTTGTAAAAGTTTTTGCCTATTCGGTATGGGGTTTGCAAATGATTTTCCCTAGGCTTTTGCCTTGCCCCACCCCGTTAACAATGCGATAATAAGCGGTTAAATCTTACCATTTTTCAAATTTTTTGGCGTGGATGATACGCCTTACCTTCACTTGCTATTAGCTAACTTAAACAGGAAGAACATGGCTCAATATATTTATACCATGAACAAGGTATCAAAAATTGTTCCACCCAAACGGGAAATCCTAAAAGACATTAGCTTGTCTTTTTTCCCCGGTGCAAAAATCGGCGTGCTGGGTCTCAACGGTGCCGGTAAATCAACACTTCTTAAAATCATGGCAGGCGTGGACACCGAGTATAACGGTGAAGCGCGTGCGCAAGCGGGTATCAAGATTGGCTACCTTGCCCAAGAACCGCAGCTAGACCCTGCCAAAGACGTGCGTGGCAATGTGGAAGACGGTGTGCGTGAAGCCTTAGATGCATTGGCGCGCCTTGATGAAATCTATGGTGAATATGCGCTACCCGATGCCGACTTTGACAAACTTGCCGCCGAACAAGGCAAGATGGAAGACATCATCCAAGCATGGGACGCCCATAACCTAAACAACCAGTTAGAAAAAGCCGCCGATGCGCTGCGCCTACCCGCGTGGGATGCTGACGTGAGCAAATTATCGGGTGGTGAAAAACGCCGCGTCGCCCTTTGCCGTCTATTGCTATCCAAACCTGATATGCTGTTACTGGACGAACCAACGAACCACTTGGATGCCGAATCAGTCGCTTGGCTTGAGCATTTCTTAAAAGACTATAGCGGCACTATTGTAGCGATTACCCATGACCGCTATTTCCTTGATAACGTTGCCGAGTGGATTTTGGAGCTTGACCGTGGCTATGGTTACCCTTACCAAGGTAACTACACCGAATGGCTTGAGCAAAAAAATAAACGCCTAGAGCAAGAGCAAAAGCAAGAAGAAGCCTTTGCCAAAGCGCTGAAACAAGAGCTTGAATGGGTGCGTAAAAACCAAAAAGGTCAGCAAGCCAAGTCCAAATCTCGCTTGCAACGCTTTGAAGAGTTGAACTCCAAAGAGTTCCAACAGCGTAACGAAACTGCCGAAATCTACATTCCACCAGGACCACGTCTTGGCAACAAAGTCATTGAAGTCAACAACATCAGTAAATCATTTGGTGACCGTTTGCTATACGAAAACCTATCCTTCACTGTACCTCCGATGGCGATTGTGGGGATTATCGGACCCAATGGTGCAGGTAAAACCACGTTATTTAATATGATTACAGGTAAAGATAAGCCAGATACAGGCACAGTTGAAGTCGGTGAATCAGTGAAAGTGGCGTATGTCGGACAGGTGCGTGATGAGCTAGACGACAAAAAAACCGTGTGGGAAGAGGTCTCCGACGGTCTTGATATGATTACCGTGGGCGAATACACCACGCCTAGCCGTGCCTATATCGGACGCTTTAACTTTAAAGGTCAAGACCAACAAAAACTGGTCGGCAGCCTGTCGGGTGGTGAGCGTAACCGTCTGCAACTTGCCAAAACCTTAAAGCAAGGGGCAAACGTGCTGTTACTCGATGAGCCATCAAACGACCTTGATGTTGAGACGTTGCGCGCGCTTGAAGATGCGGTGGAAGTGTTCCCAGGTACGGTGATGGTGGTGTCGCATGACCGCTGGTTCTTAGACCGTATTGCCACCCATATTTTGGCGTTTGAGGATGAAGGTCCGATTTGGTTTGATGGTAACTACTCGGAGTTTGAAACATATCGCAAAAAACAGTTGGGCGCGGATGCCGAGCCAAAACGCATGAAATATAAAAAGATTGCGAAGTAATGCTTATTTAAGCCTGAGAAATTATCCAATCTTATTGGATGTGTCTGGATAATTTCTCAATAATTGTCAATAAACCTTTGACTTTTGACTTCATGCTACAATGGGGGTTTAATGGGTTTTAAATCTAATGCAATTAATGAGTTAAAGACTAATTTTATTGGTATATCGGTTGGAGTCGCATCTCTAATTTTTGGCATTATTACATGGCTATTATCTCAGTTACAAGCAAATTCATCATCTCAAGTAACAGACCCTGGGAACCTTTCCGCAGCTTTTAATGTTAGTAATATGATGGTTAGTATGGCGTTCTTTTTGTTTGTGACAACATTTGCGTCAACTCTTTCTAGATTATCAGCTAAAATTAATGGTTTTTTTGCATTTTTTATTTCTATAATTTTAGCAACTTTATCAATATTTTTAAGTTATATCTTTTTAAATCTTAATCCACCCAAAATTTTAGATAGTGTCAGTTTGCATAATTTGAATAATATTTTATTTTATGCAACTATGGTTCTTTTCACAGCTATTTGTGGAAAATCTTTTGGAGCATTTATGGCTAGACCTACTAGTAATATGGAAAATGATTCTGAAACAAGCGACAATGAAATAATGGGTGGTGTACTGTTAGCTTTATTCGTATTGTATTTATGGGGACAGATGGTGGATTACGGACAAAATACACTGATAAAAAGTTTTCTTCCTGAAAACTGGCAACCAATAGCTGAAGTAGAAAAAAAATAATAATAATTATTTAAGAACTAAAATAAAAAACCAACTCTTAAAGTTGGTTTTTTTATTCAGATTTAAAATTAAAACAACACCCGCACGCGGATGGTTTCTGGGATATTTTTGAGTGCTTCAACCGCTTGCGCAGAATCTCCGCTACCCACATCCATCACCA
>NZ_DALZSV010000042.1:0-21319 GCF_032014955.1 Moraxella sp. CTOTU47724 | reverse complement strand
AACCTGTGTTTTTGTAGTTAGCCAACGATTGATTTGCGATATTAATGAAAGACGATAATAACAACGACTCATTGCCCGAAGATGGCACCAAGCCTGACGATAAATCATTGGTAGATAATGACCTAGACGGTAAAATAGACACTGAAAATCTAGACACTAAAAGTCCAGACGGTGAAGATTTAGACCCTGCAAAAAAAGAGGTGGGTTGGCTTCGGCACTGGTATCGGCAGGGTCTTGTCAGCAAAATTGTTATTGTGTTAGCCGTTATTTTGATTGCAATTTTGTTAGGGGCTTATTATGCCGTCGGCACCCCGTGGGGTACACGGTTACTTATCAATGCCATCGTTCAAGAAACAGGTATCAGCCTAACATACGGCAAAGGCAATCTTCGCGATGGCATTTGGGTTTACGATCTTAAAATTCCTGATAAACCGCCAAAAAATTATGTTGAAGTCACCGTCGATAAAGCCTATGTCAAAATTGGCTGGCGCGCCCTTATCAATAAACAAGTGCATCTGCGTGAAGCCAACATCAATCGCATGGTCATCACCTACAAAAAACCACCTTCCAATAAACCCTTTGATTACCCACGCATTGCATTGCCTGTTAACTTAACCTTAGATGACGTACAAGCAAATTTAGTGCGTTATCAGCAAGTGACCCGCGACCCCATCGATTTTAAACAAGCGCATATCCAAAAGTTTACTTGGTATGATACCCAAATCACGGTTGACGAAGGCAAGTTGGCGTATAACAATTTATTAAGTGTCGATAAAGTCAAAGGCAAAATTGACCTACAGCATGATTATCCGCTGGATGTGACAGGACTGGTTATTGTCAATTCGCTGTCAAAAGTGTATGTCGATGCGCTTGATACCCACGCCACAGGCAGTTTGAAATTTTTGACCGCGGATATAAAGAGTAAATACAATAAATCGGATGTTACTGGGCATTTAACGGCGCAGCCGATGGACAAAAACGCGCCATTTAACGCCAAACTTGAATGGAAAGATGTGTTATTGCCCTATGCCACCAGTCAAAACATCCATCTAAAAAATGGACTAGCGACCGCGACAGGGGTGACCAATAATATCCAGCTGCGTATCAATGCTGATTTGACTGCCAAAGATATCCCCAATGGGCATTATCAAGGTCGCGGCGTGATTGCCAATCAAAAACTCAGTATCGAATACCTCACGGCTAAGGTCGCGCAAGGCACATTGACGAGTCAGGGCACGATTGATTGGCATGACCGCACCCGTATTGCCCTGATGAATACGGGTAATGGCTTTAAGATTCGTCAGTTGTTGCCAAAAGACATCGCACCGTATGCGCCAGAGACTTTAACAGGCAAATTAGGCATTGTTTATGATGTGGCAACTGATAAATTACCGATGCAAGTACGGGCAAATCTGCGCCAAGATGACGGTGAAATTATCAATGCCGATATCCGACAAGCCAAAGGCAACCATAAACCTTATACTATCGATGCCAATTGGCAACAGCTGATACGTCACAATTTACCGAACATTGGCGAGCTTAACAGTCCCAATGGCAAAGCGCAGGTGATTTTTCAGCCGGCAGACGGCAAGCGACCCAGCAGTGTACAAGCGCAAGTCAATGCCAATATCCTAAAGCTCAATCAAGCCCCAAGCGGTAATTACCAAGTCAATGCCAACAAAACAGGTCAGCTGGTTGATATCACTCGATTGGTGTATCAAGGCGTGGCAGGTAATTTGGCAGGCAATGGTAAAATTAAACTTGCCAGCGGCAATCAGCCGTTAGCTTGGCAAATCAATGCCAAAACCAACCATTTAAATGCACACGGCATTTTAAATAGCATCCCGCTGCAAGACTTGACAGGCAATGTGGTTGCCAGCGGTACCCTGCAACAGATCCGCCAAGCCAATCGAGCAGTCGTGACCCGTCATGATGTCACCATCAACCAAATTGACATGACGGGGGATTTATTGGGCGCCAACAATAGCAAAAAGCACTTAGCGTTAAAAGGCACAGGCAAAGTACGTGCCGATGTACTGGGCAATAAGTTATCTTATATCGCCGCCAAATTTGATGGTAGCCTCAATGCGCCAAACGTACCCGCAGGCGTGTTTAAATTTGATATTGCAGGCACGCCACAACAGCTCAAAATTAATCAATTTAGTCATCAAGGTAAAGAAGGCTATATCAATGCCAGCGGTAGCTTTGATATGACCAATGGTGCCGGCTGGCATATCAATGCCGACATGAAAAATTTTGATGCCAGCTATTTTGTGCCAAGTTTGCCAAGCCAAATCACCGGCACCATCAATACCGATGGCTACTGGCGGGCAGGCGCTCAGTACATTCATATCGCCAATATGAACCTCAAAGGCAGACTAAAAAACCAACCCTTGATGGCAACGGGTCAATTGACCGCAAAACTGAATTTGCCAAAAGACCTAAGCACTCTGCGCCAAGTCATTGAAAATAGTGCCAATAGTCAAAAATACGGACAAATCCGCCGTCTTATTGAAAGTCTGCAAGCCAATAATCTATTGGTGCAATGGGGTAGCAATCGCATCACCGCCAATGGCAACCAGAACCAACTGGTGACCAGTGTCGATATCAGCACACTCAATCAGCTCATGCCGCAGCTAAAAGGTATCGTTAAAGGCGGTATTGTCTTAACCCAAGATAACAACCAAGCACTGCCTAACATTTATGTGGATTTAGTCGGGCGTAACATTTCACTGCCAAACTTTGTGGTACTCGATGCCAAAGTCACCGGTAAATTGGTCAATCTTGCCAAATCACCCAGTCAGTTGCAATTGACTGCAACGGGTATCAACATCGCCAATCAACCGCTGCGCTCTGTGCAACTGTATTTTAACGGTACCCAAGACAATCACACCTTAGATGTCAAAGCAGATAGTACCAAAGGACAAGTGCAAGCGACGCTCAAAGGTCGTATCGATCTTGCCAAAAAACAGTGGTCGGGTCTGCTCGGTAATGGACAAATTGGTACCAAATATGCCAAGCTGCAACAGCTACAACCCGCACAAATGCTATTGGGCTGGCAAAACCTGAATGTGCAAATGGCGGCACACTGCTGGCAAATGGTTGGGCAAAACGGCAGCCTTTGTCTAAAAAACAACCTCGTTGTGAGTAATGAGCAAGGCAATGTCGATGTCAGCGTGCAACAAATTGATAGCCAAATTTTCTCTGTGGTGATGCCGCGTGATATCGCTTGGTCAGGAAAACTCAACGGCACCGCACTCGTTCATTGGCAGAAGAACCAACGACCCAGTATCAATGCCAGCTTCTTTACCGATAACGGGGTATTTGGTACTGCCCCACAAACCCCTGAAGAAAATCCAACGACCATTGCTTATGAGCGTATCAGTGTCATTGCCCGTTCAACCGCAGAAGGGCTAAAACTTCGCGCAGATATCAAAACCGCCAATGGCGCGGGCAATGGTTATTTGGACGCCACCGTCAATCCCTACATACAGTCAAAACCGATTTCAGGCACCGTTGTTTTCCAAGATATTGACTTGGCGGTATTTAAACCTTTCTTCCCATCGTTTGAACGCTTGACAGGTAACGGTCTAGTGGCAGGTAAAATCAGCGGCTCATTAATGCAGCCCAAATTTGTGGGCGATATTGAGTTACAAGATGCCGGTCTTAGCATCACAGGCGTGCCGATGCGCTTTGATAAGATTAATGTGTTATCGCACGTGGCAGGCAATCAAGCCTCTATTGATGGGTCTTTTGCCAGTGCAGGCGATGGTCAAGGCACCATTACCGGTACAGTTGATTGGACACGTGAGTTGCAAGCCAAGCTGAAGCTGCAAGGTAAAGCGCTGCAAGTGAGCCAGCCGCCTGCGATTTCTGCCATTATTAATCCAATTTTTGATGTGATTGTCAAACCTAGCCAGCGCTACGTGAATATCGTTGGTGTGATTGATGTGCCTCGCGCCACCATTCGCCCCCCTGAAACCACAGGCAATGTGGTCAGCAAATCCCCAGATGTTAACGTGATTGATAGACGCTTGATGGGTCAGATTGATGACGTACTAAAAGTCACCCAACCTTGGAATATCAACGCGGATGTGGGTGTCGATCTCGGCGAGCGCATAAGTTTCCAAGGTTTTGGGGCACGCTTACCATTGGCGGGTGCGCTGCATATCACCCAGCGCGGTCAAGGCACCATGAAAGCAGAAGGCGTGGTGCAAGTATCACGCCGCTCAAAAGTCGAAGTATTTGGGCAAAGCTTGACTCTAAACTTTGCGCAAGTTCGGTTCAATGGTGAAGTGATGAAACCACTGCTAAACGTAGAGGCAGTAAAAGACGTGCAAGGCGTACAAGTGGGCGTCAAAGTCAAAGGCAGCACCAGTGCGCCAAATATTACCGTGTTTAATAATGGCGGACTCAGTGAACAGCAGGCGATGAATGCGTGGGTGACAGGTAGTCTAAATAACAATTCAGGTCAAACTACCAACGAACAAGACTTTAGAAACCGCGTCGACAATACCATTGCCGCAGCAGGGTTAAGTTATGGCTTAAGCGGGACGCGCCAATTTACCAACCAAATTGGTCGGGCGTTTGGGTTGCAGCGTTTAACGTTAGATGCCAATGGCTCGGGCAATGACACTTTGGTCAGTCTAACAGGGTATATCACGCCAGACTTGTTTATACGATATGGGGTAGGCGTGTTCACCTCGCAGCCTGAGCTTAGTATGCGCTATCAATTAACAAGGCGCTTATACATTGAGGCTAAATCTGCCATCAATAACTCTGTCGATTTGATTTATAACTGGCGCTATTAATGGGTTGATAAACAGTAAAAAGGCTGAGTTAATGCTCAGCCTTTTTTTGGTTTCACTGTTTGTTGGTTTCACGGTTTGTTGGTTTTACTGTTTTTTAGCTTAAGTTTTGGTTAAGGACACCAATTACGGACACCATAAAACAGCACTTGCGCCTGTTTGATACAGCGATTGAGATAATCTTGTTTACCTTGTACCTCTGTGGGGTCAAATTTGAGCCATTTATACACCCAAGAAAAATACATATTCACGCCCATATCCGCAATCAGCAGGCGCACTTCTTGATTTAAATGTCCAAAGGCAGGCTGCATGGCCAAATCATCGGTCATGATTTGCGCAAACAAGCTGATTTGCTCATCGAGTGCATTTTGCACAGCTTGGTTACCACCATAGCGCTCAGAGACAATAAAGTGCCAGTGCAATGACGCGTGCTCCACACTTTCCAAAAAGAAACGCACGCTTGAGGCAATTTGCCCTTCATGCGTTCGGGTACGACCCAGCTGCAAATGATCGCGCAGATTTTGCAGCGTGTGACCGAGTTCTTCATTGACTAAGCAGGTGCCAAGCTCATCGATATCCTGAAAATGGCGATAAAAAGCCGTTGGCACTACGCCCACTTCGCGGCTAATCTGGCGAAGTGAAATCGACGAAAACGCATGCCCTGACCTCGATAACTGAAGCACCGATTGAAAAAAGGCTTGACGGGTTTGGCGTTTTTGCAAGTCACGGCTAGTCATTAGGTATCCAATCAGCGGGTTAAACAAGGAAAAATATTCTAAGCCGAAAACGCCAAATATACAATCGTTGACGATTAACGAAACGATAAGTAATGAGGTTTAAATATTCACCGACCAATTGCCCTTTAACGCTTGCGCGAGCCGATAGGCTTCATGATCATTCATGCCAGTCAGCATGTCTAAAATACACAAGATATTTTGATAAACATCATCCCCTAACTGCCGACTAACATTGCTTAAATGGGCATTTAATAGATTAAGCAGTCGTAATTGCTCAAACTGAGAAATACTGTCTGCTGAATTACCCGTCAACGCGAGTGGCATAAACGCATCAAGTAGCGTATGTAAACAGCGGTTTGACATGATTTCAACGCGTACTTTGCTTGGATGTTGAAAAATACGGGTATTGGCTAGGCTTTTGGCTTCACTGATACTACTGCGTACATTATTGGGGCAGTAGTCAAATAAGCTGCCTGTCAGCTCGCCTGCCAATAAGGCGGCTTGGTTGGCAACAAAGGCATCAGTGACTTTGTCTACCAATCGCCGCATTGCTCGCCCCCGTAGTGCGGCTAATTTTTGGGTGATAGGCGCATTGGTCGTGACTTCAGGCGGTACGCCAAGCCGTTTACCGACGAGTTTGAGCAGCAGTGGCTCAACTTCATGATACTCTAACATACCCAGTAAAATCCCATCTTCCAAATCAATCAGCGCATAACAGATATCATCGGCGGCTTCTAGCAAATAAGCCAATGGATGACGTGCGTAACCCCTTTGGGTCTTGGGTAGTCGCAGCTGCTCCGCCAAATCCTGTAAATACGGCGCTTCACTTTCAAAACAGCCAAATTTCTTGAGCGTTAAGGGTGAGGGCAGTGAGTCACTGTCACTGACTGAATTGATAGGGGTGGAAAGATAAGGGTATTTCATAAAAGCGCCCAGCGTCGCCGCTGTCAGGCGCATGCCACCTTCATCGGGATGATGCTCGTTACGGGTCAGCAGTCGAAAACCTTGCGCATTGCCTTCATACGCTAATAAATCTATTCGCTGGCGTGGGGTAAGCCGCCTTAGATACTGGCGCTGGGCAGGCTGAAAAAACCAATCTCGAATCGCCTGCTCACCTGCATGCCCAAACGGGGGATTACCGATGTCATGTGCCAGACAAGCTGCCTGCACAATGACTCCCATGTCCGACATGGTAAAGCCGCTTGGCAAGTCATTACCGAGTTTCTCCGCGCTCATCATCCCTAGCGAGCGCCCAATACAAGATACTTCAAGCGAATGGGTTAAGCGGGTATGAATACCCATCTCATGGGTTAACGGATGCACTTGGGTTTTTTGATTCAATTGGCGAAAAGATTGCGAAAAAACCAGCCTGTCATAGTCCTTATGAAATGCTGTCCTTGAGCTCTTGGATTGGGTGAACTGATTGCCATGATAGATAGGTTTGGCAGATAACAGCGCTTGCCATTGCTTGTGTGTATTTTTTTTCATTATTATTTTCAGTCTTACAGAAAAATGGGGTGGATGGGATTAACTAACTATAGTAAAAGAAATTAAAAACTACCACAAATCCACATAAAGTAGAAGAATAGCTTATCGATATCATCAAGTCGCCAATCTTGTCTTAACCTTTTAACCCAAGCCCAAATATGTTCAATGGGATTGAGGTCAGGACTGTAAGGCGGCAACCAAAGAATTGTATGACCTGCTTGCTCGATAAGATTTTTAATATCTTCTCGAATGTGAAATCTAGCTTTATCCATTACAATCAAGCTATGTGGTGACAATGCAGGTAATAACAGATTTTTTGTCCAATGATAAAAGACATCAGCGTTAATATTAAAATCGTATAGCCCTACAGCAAACAGCTGATTACCATGAATAGCCCCAATCGCATTGGTGGTACTTTTTAGCTGCCAGTTGTAGCTATCAAAGCATTTTTGTCCCCTTGGTGCATAAGCATAAGGGCGATAGCTACTAGTTTTAAAGCCACATTCATCAAGGTAGATAATAGGTCGGTTGCTGCTTTGATAGTCTGCCAGTTGCTCGATAAACACTTGACGTTTTATTTCATCTGCCTGTGGGTGTTTAAGTATCTTTTTTTTGAGTGATTTTAAGCCGCTTTAAGGCTATCCCAATTGCTCTTTGAGTGCAGTTGAAACGTACGGCTCGCTCTCGTTGGTAGCTATCAGGGTATTTTTCGACATCTTGCTTGAGTAAAGCCATGTCGATTTTGCCTTTACGAGTTTTAACCACTTTACGTTCTGGTTGTTTTTTCCAGTTTTGTAAAGTGCGTGTGCTGATATTAAATTCTTGGGCAAGGCTACGAATGCTTCTTCCTGCTTTGTGCTTGTCCAGTATCATTTGTCGGTAGTCGGTTGAGTATGCCATTTTGTTATTGTAGCACTTCTATATTTCTTTAACTATAGCTAATTGATTCTAGCTAGATAATTGATTATTAACCAGTTTGGATGAATATTTTTTCAAAGGTTTGACGACACTTATACCATTTATCGCAAAAAAATGACCAAATAGGAATTTTTCTGATAAAACAATTGTGTAATTTTTTATTATTGTTATAATTTAGTAACAAATACATTGTAGAATGTAATCAATATAAGATAAATGTAATGTTTGATTACCTTTGTACATATGTACATAGCTTTTGTGGCAATACAACCCATAGCTTTAGCCCATGGTTGTTTGCTAAAAAAAGTAACACAATGAAATTTAAACAGTTAAATTTCAAATTTTTTAGGACACAATTTATGATCCATCAAGCTAACAATACGAACGATAAAGATGCCGATGATTGTGTGGAAATGACGCGCCATCGCTCTAAAGTCAACATTCATAGTGTTGTGCTGGTGATTATGTTAGCGCTCTTGGTGACATTTTTGATGGTGGTTGGGGTCAGTTATCTGTATGAAGCCAACAACTTAAAAGGACAGTCATCAAAATATTTATGTCCGTCAGCGTCTGCCGTACAAGTGGGTATATGCATTAAAAGCTAATAGTGGGTTTGCTATGAGACGTGAATGGTTATTGATTTTACCGACTGGATTAATCCAGTCGGTTTTTTAATGCCTATCGGTTTTTTAATGCCTAAGTTCAAGGGCTTTGAATTAAAATGCTTTAAATTAAAGCGCTTTGGGCTGGTAAATGCCGGCAAAAATTTGCCCCATTTTTTTATATTTAAGTAACTCAAGTGACGCGGTAAAAGATTCTAACAGGTGGCTATGATCTTGATCGCTTTCGATATACAGTAATGTCTGCGGATGAATTAACTGATGGTTGATTAACCCATGCAAAATTGTATCCCATAACGCTAGTTGATAAGGCGGGTCGATAAACACCACATCAAACGGCTCGGTCTTTGCCAGTTGTGGTAAGGCATGTTGTATCGTAGCTTCCATTGTCACAATTTTTGTATCAGCAATACCTAACAGGGCTTGGGTGGCTTTAATTTGCCTACATTGCTCATGGTTAGGCTCGATAGAAGTTAACTGCTTGGCACCCCGCGACAAGGCTTCAAAACCGAGCACCCCACTACCAGCACAGCAATCTAGTACCTTGGCATTGACTAAATCATCGGCAAGCCAGTTAAATATTGTCTCTCGGACACGGTCGGGGGTTGGTCGCAACCCATCGGCATCGATAAACGCTACCAAACGCCGACGATACTCGCCGCCGATGATACGCACGTGAGAAACTGGAGGGGATTTGGTGGCTTTATTGGCTCGTTTGCTGATTTTGGACATCATGGTTTAGAAATCATAGTTTGGACATCTACATTACGTCAGTCAGCGCCACCCACCGCAGGGAGTTTGGCGGTATTGGGTTTTGCGATAATAGGTTTACCCGACAAAACTAACGCTGCCCGTTGCAATTTGGCGGCTTGTTTTTCGGCGTTGATTTTGGCAAGTTCTTCAGGCGATGGGGGCACAATCGGTTTTTTGATTTTATCAATGAGCCAGTAATCCATCATTTTACGCACAATCGGTGCTACCCAGCCACCATGCCGACCGTTTTCTACGATGACGGCAATGGCAATTTGCGGGTTTTCTACCGGGGCAAAACCAACAAACCAGCCATGATCCCAGTGACGTGAGTCAAGCGCGGCTTCGTTATAGCGTTTACCTTGTGCGATAGATTTGACCTGCGCTGTGCCTGTTTTGCCAGCGATGCGATAAGTTGGCGTATAGATATTATGCGCTGTGCCTTTTTTGACCACATCTTCCATGGCTAGGTGCATACGCTGCCAATCATTGGGGTTACCGTTGTATTGAATTTTCCCATCGGGCTTTTCAATAGGGGTGACATGTTCGGCACCGGTGGATTTTTTGAGCAGATGGGGGGTTAAATGCTGTCCATCACCGGCTAGCATGGCGATACCATTGGCAATCTGTAAGGGTGTCGCCAAAAAATACCCTTGCCCGATACTCACAGAAATGGTTTCCCCAGGCAACCAGGCTTTTTTATAGGTTTTCATTTTCCACTCAGTAGAAGGGTAGACCCCGGTTTTTTCTCCCGGCAAATCAATGCCCGTTTTACTACCAAAATTAAAACGCGTCATCCAATCATGAAGACGGTCAATACCGAGTTGATAAGACAGCTTGTAGTAGTAGGTATCGACAGATTCGACCACGGATTTA
The DNA here is from genome assembly GCF_032014955.1 of Moraxella sp. CTOTU47724. Classification (NCBI taxonomy): domain Bacteria; kingdom Pseudomonadati; phylum Pseudomonadota; class Gammaproteobacteria; order Moraxellales; family Moraxellaceae; genus Moraxella; species Moraxella sp. CTOTU47724. The sequence continues at coordinate 11,122 of NZ_DALZSV010000042.1, read as the reverse complement.
TGCAGATTGACGTTACCATGACCTGATTTTTTCCAGTCACGAAATTTATGGCTATCGCCAGGCAGACTAAAATAACCCGGATCATAAATACTACTGTCCCATCCCATTATGCCGTAATGAATCCCTGCCAAACCCTCAATCGGTTTGATAGAAGAACCCGGGGGATATTGTCCTTGCAGCGCACGGTTATACAGTGGCATGTCGGGGTCTTGTTGCAGTGCCTTGTATTCTCTGCTACTAATCCCAGTGATAAAGGGATTGGGGTCAAAACTTGGATTGCTCACAAAGGCTAAAATCTCGCCAGTGCTGGGGTCAATTGCCACCGCTGCGCCGCGTTTACCATTTAACAAATCGCTGGTCAATTTTTGCAAGCCATAATCAAGGCTTAGATAAATATCATTGCCGGGAATGGGCGGTTTGGTATCGAGTTTTTTGATGATATCGCCATAGGCATTGGTTTCAATCGATTGATAACCGGGTTTGCCCAGTAGCAGCGACTCGTAATATTTTTCAATCCCTGTTTTACCTATCAAATCGGTGCCTGCATACAGCTTTTTATCCAACTTTTTACTATCATTGTCGCTGATACGCCCAACATAGCCAATCACATGGGCAAATAAATCACTGTAGGGATAAGTGCGCGTGAGTTTACTTTGAATCGTCACGCCTTTAAAAAACGGTTTACGTTCACTAAACTGGGCAACTTGCTGCTCGGTGAGTCCGATTTTAATGGTGACAGGTTCGTTTTTACTTTTTTTAAGGGCTTTTGAAGCTTCACTGATTTCTTCAGGTGTCAACTGAAAAATCGGGGTGAGTAGTGCCAAGGTATTGTCAGGATTGTCAATTTCATCAGGACTGATAACAGCGGTAAAAACAGGCTGGTTATCTGCCAAAATTACGCCGTTACGGTCATAAATGTAGCCGCGGCTGGGCGGCGCAGAAACCAGCTTGATACGATTATTGTCAGATTGGGTGACGTACTGGTCGTGAGTATAAATTTGTAGATAAGCATAACGTACAATCAAGCCAACCAAGCCCAAAAAAACAAACACTGATGCCAAAATTACCCGGCGGCGAAAGATGAGATTTTCACGTTGCATATCTGAAGAATGGGGTGGTTTCATAAGCGGGTAACAGCAATTAGAACGGTTTTAAAAAGGGTCGCGGTGCGATGAACGTTTAGCTTAATGCAAATATAGGGATATCACCTAGCCTCCTACCTATTGGTGGCTTAAGTCTGATGGCTCAAATCAAAATTTAAGAGCGATATACTAGCATAAAATGTGGCAAATTAGCATGCCCAAATCCTGTCAAAATCGCAAATAACTAACGGCTGCTGTCAAAACAAGTGTATCAAATTATGATAACCGAATTGACGGCAATATGGATATAACATAGGGATGCAAAACCGCTAAAAATACAACTTCTTCAGGTAAAATGTATCTTTCTGTGCTAAAATCTAGCGGTTTGAACGCACCCATATTAACGCACCCATACTACAGACGTTGTCAAGCAAACCTTGTAATGTCATCTCGGTTTTATGGTCCTTTGATTTTAGCTTTTTCACTATGTGAGCTTTTTTGATATGTTTGCAGAAATTTGGCACAAGCTTGCAACCCATCCGCAATTTTTCGCCATGCTGACCATTCCATTTGTGACAGCAGTCGTGACTTGGGCGCATGTATGGATGGCGCTCAAGATGCTATTTTATCCCATTCATTTTTGGGGCATTAAGATTCAAGGGTTCCCAGGCGGCGGTATCGGCTGGCAGGGCATTGTGCCACGCAAAGCGGGTAAAATCTCAGGAATTATTGTTGACCAAACTTTATCCAAGCTTGGCTCGCTTGATGAGTTTTTCCAAGCCATGCACCCTGAAGAAGTGGCAGATTTTATCAGCCAAACCATGAACCAAAACTTGGATTTGCTGATTGATGAAATCATGAATGAGCGCTCGGCAACGCTGTGGGCGAATCTGCCTTTTGCTGTCAAACGCCGTATCTATGCGTATGGACACGAGCAATTGCCAGCTATCATGAAAAATCTGGTGCTCGACTTGACCTACAATGTCGAAAACTTGGTTGATATGCGCGAGATGATTGTCAATAAGATGGAAAGCGACCGCGCGCTGATGGTGCGGATGTTTTTGAAGGTAGGTCAAAAAGAGATTAATTTTATTTGGCATATCAGTGCGCTGATTGGGTTTGTATTTGGTATTTTGCAGATGGCGATTTTTTGGTTTGTGCCGCAGCACTGGACGGTGCCGTTTTTTGCCGCGATTTGGGGGCTGTTGACCAACTGGATTGCCATCTGGATGGTATTTAATCCAATTGAGCCGCATTATTATCGCTATCCCAAATTTTTTAGTTTTAGCAAATCGCTGCCGTTTATTCGCTTTGAAAAACCGCACATGGGACAATTTAACTGGCAAGGTGGTTTTATGAAACGCCAGCCTGAGGTCTCTGAGGTGTTTGCTGAGATTGTGGTCAAAGATTTGGTCACGCTCAAAAACATCATGTATGAAATGATGTATGGCAGTCGTGCGATGCAAACGCGTGAGCTGATTAAAAAACACCTAAACCCAATTTTGGAATCACAGGTGATTCAAACAAGCTTGAAATTTGGTTTGGGTCGTAAAGAGTTTGGTCAGCTTAGACACGTGATTATTGATAAGTCAATTGCAGCGACCATGGTGCCGATGAGTAATCCTGAGCTTAATCTTAGCCGCGCAGAAAAAATCTTTGGGCTGTTTCGAGACCGAATTCGCGCATTGACGCCCAATGAATTTCAAAATCTGTTGCGTCCTGCCTTTCGTGAAGATGAATTAACACTGATTATTTTGGGCGGTGTGACAGGGTTTTTGGCGGGCTGGATACATTTGATATTGGTGTTTTATTAATTTGACCCATTTTTTTGGTGAAAATTCTACAGTGTGATAACCACTACAGCGATAGGAGCAGTGGGTATGTTAATTACTGAATTGGGCTATTTTGCGCTTATTTCAGCCTTGGTGATTGCCATTTTACAGGTTATTTTGCCAGCAGTCGGGGTGTTCAAACACCAACCTGCTTGGCAACGACTGGCGGGAAGTTTTGCCATTGCGCAGTTTTTGGCAACCGGCACGTCGTTTTTGTGCCTAATGTATGGGTTTTATGCCAATGATTTTACGTTGATCTATGTCGCCAATCAGTCAAATTCTTTGCTACCTTGGTACTATCGCTTATCAGCCTCGTGGGGCGGGCATGAAGGCTCACTGCTATTGTGGGTCACCATTTTGGCGACTTGGGGCGCGGCGGTGGCCGTTTTTAGTCGAAGCTTGCCGCTTGCCATGCGCGCACGCGTGTTGGTGGTGATAGCCTTTGTGCAAATGATGATGCTAAGCATGGTGATTTTTGTGTCGTCACCCTTTAATCGCAGTCTACCCAGCATCCCAGTGGATGGCAAAGATTTGAATCCATTACTGCAAGACCCCGGATTAATTTTTCACCCGCCGATGCTGTACATGGGCTATGTGGGCGCGGTAGTGCCGTTTGCCTTTGCCATGGCAGCATTGTGGGCAGGTCGGTTAGATGCGGTGTGGACGCGTTGGTCGCGTCCTTGGACACTAGCGGCTTGGTGCTGTTTGACCTTAGGGATTGTATTTGGCTCAATGTGGGCATACAACGAGCTTGGCTGGGGCGGCTGGTGGTTTTGGGATCCTGTGGAAAACGCGTCCTTTATGCCTTGGCTCGGTGGGGTGGCATTATTACACTCATTGGCAGTTACCGAAAAGCGCGGCGTGTTCAAAGCTTGGACGATTATGTTGGCGATTTTCAGCTTTGCCTTGAGTTTATTGGGCACTTTTTTGGTACGTTCGGGGGTCATTACCTCGGTTCACTCATTTGCCGCAGACCCTACCCGCGGTCTGTTTATCCTAGTGATTTTGGGCGTGGTAATCGGTGGCGGTCTGGCGATGTTTGCGTGGCGTGGTTGGCGTTTGACCCAAGAAAGCCATTATCAGCTTAAATCTCGTGAGACATTATTGGTCATCAATAACATTATTATATTAGTCGCAACCATTGTGGTGGTGATTGGCACACTTTATCCAATGCTGGCCGATGCGTTAAAACTGGGTCAAGTATCGGTCGGTGCGCCTTATTTTAATGCGTTATTTGTGCCGTTAACTTGGTTATTGTTGTTGTTTTTAGCCATTGGACCGGTCAGCCGTTGGAAAAAAGACACTCGTCCATTGTTGGGTACGGGTCTGGCGATTTTAGCCAGCTGTTTTGTGTTAGCCGGGGTTTTAAGCTATTTCTTGGTCAGTAGCATTAACATCAACATCTTTATGTCAGCGGCACTGTGTCTATGGGTGTTGGTATGGATGGTGATTGATATCAAAGATAAAACCCGTAACGCGCACTCGTTTGGCGCTGGGCTGAAACGTCTGCACATGGGCTATTGGGGAATGCAGCTGGCGCATTTGGGTATTTTGCTATCTGTGATGGGTATTGCCATCACCACAAGCTTAAGTATCGAAAAAGACATTGCCATGCAAAAAAACCAATCGGTTGAAGTGCAGGGCTACCAGTTCACCATGGATGAGCTAAAAAAAATTCGCGGCGCCAACTTTGATGCCACCCAAGCGGTGGTCAGTGTTCGTAAAAACAACCAAGTGGTCGCGACCCTTTATCCAGAAAAACGCCATTATGTGGTCAGTCAAATGCCCATGACCGAAGCTTCTATCCAGTACAACCCATTAAGAGATATCTACATGGCAATGGGTGAGCCGATTTTAGGGGTGAATCAAACGGAAGCGACTGCCGATAAATGGGCGGTGCGTATCTATATCAAACCTGGCGTACGCTGGGTGTGGTGGGGCGGTTTTGTGCTGGCGCTCGGTGCGATTTTAAGTATGTTTGATAAACGCTATCGTAAACTACCGAGACTTGCTGATATAAATGATGATAAGTCGGGGAATTTAGCAGCGATTAACACAGCAGCGGCAAACGCCCCCGTGTTAGTAAAAAATGACAGCAAGTTAGGTCAGGAGAGTACTCATGGCAATGCGTAAAAGACAACTTTGGTTTTTAATTCCTTTGGTGCTTTTTTTGATTATCATTGCGCTGTTTTATACGCGGTTGGGCAAAGATACCACAGTAGTAACCAATACCTCGCTCAATCGCGCTTTGCCAAGTTTTAGCTTACCGTCTTTGGGTAACCCGTCACAAATGATTACCCAAGCACAGCTACCCAAACAGCCATTTTTACTCAATGTATGGGCGTCTTGGTGCGTGACTTGTAAAGTTGAACACCCGTTTTTACTGCAAATGTCAAAGACAGGCGTACCGATTGTTGGGGTCAATTATAAAGATGAAACCAAAGACGCGCTTGATTATCTCAACACCCATGAAGACCCATTTACCGTCAATGTGCAAGACAAAGAAGGGAATTTTGGCATTGATTTGGGTCTGACGGGTGTGCCAGAGTCGTTTGTGGTTGATGGCAAAGGCAATGTGCGCCAGCATATCTTGGGTGAAATCAACGAAGATCGCTACAATAAGCAAGTATTGCCTTGTATGACTGCGCTGCGTGAACAAGCCGCCGATGCTAAAATCCGTGAGGTGTGCCAATGAGTATCACATTTTCAAAAACTCTTCATTTGATAGTCAGGGCGATGGCTATGGTATTGTTAGTCGCAGGGTTATCCATATCGGCTTGGGCAAATATTGATACCTACCAATTTGACAACCCGCGCCAAGAAGCCCAGTATCGTGCGCTTATCGAAGAGTTTCGTTGTCCAAAATGTCAAAATCAAAACTTGGCAGGTTCCGATGCGCCAATTGCACAAGATTTAAAACAAAAGACTTATGACATGGTCAAAGACGGTCGTTCCGACGCCGAAATTCGCCAGTATATGAATGAGCGCTACGGTGACTTTATTAGCTACAAACCACCTGTGCGCCCATCCACCTGGATTTTATGGTTTTTTCCGCCTGTGTTGTTGGTGTTTGTGATGCTGGCTTGGTTTATTCGTAACCGTAATTCGTCAAAACGTGCCGCTGTCATCGCCAATCCCATAGAAGAGGGTTATGCGCCACTCTCAGCCGCCGAACAACAGCGATTACAAGATTTGTTAAACGCCAATGATAACGCTGCCAATGCTAAAACTAGTGAAATCAATCAAGCAGTCGGTAAGGAAAATTAATGTCAACGCTAATTATTTTTATCATTGTCGCACTTTTGTTTGCTATCACGCTTGCGGTATTTATTCTGTTACCTTGGTTGCAAACCGAAAGCCATCACGCCATCGCCAATCGCGCTGATAATCAGCTACTAACGCTCAATATTGAAGTATTTAAACAACGGTTGGTAGAACTTGATGCCGATTTTGGTGAGGGTCAAATCGATGAGGCGACTTATCAAACCCAAAAACTGGCGTTAGAGCGTCAATTACTAGACATCAGTGACAATCAAGATACCAGCCATTTTACCCCCAATTGGAAAAGCCGTCTGATAGTTATCATTTGGATTCCGCTGTTATCTGCGATGGCTTATGTGATGATTGCCGACCGCACGCCCGTCTATCAGTTATGGGATGCACAAAATCGCTTGGGACAAGTCGCAGATGATTTGCTGACCGCAAAAATCGATACGCCACCCGAATGGGCGACCAAAGACAGTGTGGGACTAATTAGTGCCATGCAAACCAATGTGCATCATCATGCCACCGATCCGCTGCGTTGGTTTCGTCTCTCTGAAGTGTTTGTAGCTTTGCAAGCACCCGAGCAAGCAATTGAAGCCTTGGCAAGGGCGTATCGTCTCAATCCTGATGATGAAAAAATCGCCATTACTTACGCGCAAACTAGCTTTTTTACCCAAGGCGGGGTAATGGATGACAAAACCCGTCAAGTAGTTGAGCATATTCTAGCCAAAAGTCCCAAACACCAAGGCGCACAAATGCTGATGGCAATGGGCGAAATGCGGGCGGGCAACTACGCGCAGTCTCGAAAATGGGTAGCGCTGCTACGTACTGAAATCCAAGCGCGTCCTGGCGATCATACCCAAGCCCTAAGCAGCTTATCTGAACTTGAGCAGACTATTAACCAGCGTGAAGCCCAAGGCGAACAGGCGATTACAGTCAATGTCAAAGTCACCCCTGAGATATTAGGACGGGTGAAAAAAGGCGAAAGCTTATTTGTTAATGTGCGTAAGATGGCAGGTGGTCCCCCTGTTGCTGCCAAAAAACTGTCAGCAGATACCTTAACCATCAATGGTATGGCAATTAACATCAGCGATAACGATAGCATCATGCCGACCATGACCTTAAGCTCGGCCATTAGCACGAATGAGCCACTGGTGATTACTGCCCGAGTTAGTGCTTCAGGTGACGCCATGCCGCAAAGTGGCGACTTGACGAGTAACCCCGTACCGCTAGAAAAGACAGCTGACTCGACAACGGTATTGATTGATAAAATCGTGCCTTAAATCGTTATGAAAAATTCCTTGATTGAATACGGGCATAATTGAATAGGTGGTGAGTTAACTCTTGCCACATTTTTATTTTTAATACCCCTATCAATTTAAATTATTTTGCAAAAATTGCTTGAGATTTTAGCGGTTAACGAGTATTGTTAACCCAGTATTTCAAAACTGTTAGTTATTCGAACACACCATTTGTGGGTCTTTTTTGCTATTGCAGTAATGAGATAGGGCGATTTTAATAATTTCGACTTAAGGAATAGGTTTATGAAGCGTATTATTCTTTTAGGGCCACCTGGCGCTGGTAAGGGTACCCAAGCACAAATCATCACCAAGGAATTTAATATTCCACAAATCTCAACAGGTGATATGCTACGTGCCGCTATCAAAGAAGGTACTGAGCTTGGCAAACAAGCCAAAAGTATCATGGATGCCGGTGGACTTGTCTCAGATGATTTAATTATCAACCTAGTTAAAGCCCGTATTGCGCAGCCAGATTGTGCCAACGGCTGCATTTTTGATGGCTTTCCGCGCACCATTCCACAAGCGCAAGCGTTAGCCGATGCAGGCGTACACATCGATAACGTGGTAGAAATTGCCGTACCTGATGAAGACATCGTGTCTCGTTTGTCAGGTCGTCGCTCTCATCCTGCTTCAGGTCGCGTGTACCATGTGGTTTATAATCCACCCAAAGTGGAAGGTAAAGATGACGAAACCGGTGAAGATTTGGTTCAGCGTGAGGATGATAAAGAAGATACCATCCGTGATCGTTTAGCGACTTATCATAACCAAACAGAAGCTTTGGTTGGTTTTTATCAAGACTTGGCAAAATCGGGTCAAAACGCGCCTCGCTATGCCAAATTTGATGGTACACAAGCGATTGATAAAGTCAGTGAACAAGTCCTTGCCGAGTTAAAAGCATAATTAAAACCATGATGAAACGCATCAATGGGCTTTAGGTAAGCTAAATAAAAAAAGCTGAAATTTCGATTTCAGCTTTTTTTATAATTAAATCAATTTTATAGCTAAATCAGTCTCAATAAAAAAGCCAATTCAATATGAATTGGCTTTTTTAATGAAACAAACAATTAAGCAGTTTTAAGGGCTTTAATTGCTTTGTTTAAGCGGCTTTTATGACGTGCTGCTTTGTTTTTGTGAATCACGCCTTTATCAGCAATACGGTCAATCACTGGAACTGCTTTTTTGTAAGCTTCAGTCGCTGCTTCGTAGTTTTTATCTTCAACGGCTTTTACCACATGTTTGATGAAAGTACGAACCATAGAACGTTGTGATGCTTTTAATTGACGACGTTTAACGTTTTGACGAGCGCGTTTGCGAGCTTGTGCAGAATTTGCCACGTAAATCTCCTTGGATTTGCAATATAAATCGATCTGTTAGTAAGTGAGCAGCCATTCGCTTATTACAGACACGGGTAGTTAGGGTTGCTTGAATCCTTGAATCACTAGACACGGAAACACAATTAACGATATCAAGCGGATTTAAAGCCCGCTATTTTAGCAAACTCACGCTACAATAACAACTTATTCGGCAGATTATTCAGCGTATTTCGTCTATTGGCTAAAAAACCATCGCGCAATGCTCATCAACGCTGAAAAAAACGTATTTGTAGGTGAAAGTTTTGATTATCTGTGATTAAATAAAATGACATTAAAAACTCATAAAATATTCATACTGAGGTCATTGTTTTATGCAGCGCACAGCATTAATCATCGGTGCAACCGGCTTGGTAGGCAATTCATTGCTCACTCAACTAGGCAGTTTGTATCAAAAAGTCATTATCATTGCGCGCTCTCAGCCAAAAGGGTTGAGTGATTCGATGCATTTTTACCAGCTTAAAGATTTTAATCAAATGCATGAATTTGTGTCTGCGCTGTCGATTGGTAAAGACACCGATGCTTTTAGCTGTCTGGGTACTACCATTAAGGAAGCGGGTAGTGAAGCGGCTTTTCGGCAAATTGATTTTACCTATAATATGGCATTTGCCAAAGCTTGCAAACAAAAAGGCGTAGAGCGGTTTTTTTTGTTATCGGCGATGGGCGCCAATGCTGACAGTCGCTTTTTTTATAACCGTGTCAAAGGTGAGCTTGAGACGGCGATTGGCAATTTAGGCTTTCAAGAATTAGCAATTTTTCGTCCCTCTTTGCTGCTTGGCAAACACGATGATCGTAAACTTGAAACCATCGCGCAGACGGCGTACAAACTCATCAAACCTATTGTGCCTAAAAAACTGCCTGTCCGTCCCATAGAAGCCGATAGGGTGGCGATGGCAATGGCGCTGGTGAGCAACAATTGGCACATCAAACATACTTATGAAAAATCTGCTAATCGCGTCGATATTGCCCAAAAAACCCAAGTTATCAGTAACAGTGAAATGCTAGCGATGACGCGGTTTAGAAACTAACCTTCCCAAAAAAAATTGACTTAAGGAACGATGATGAGCGACATGACGTTACAAAATTTTATTACCTGCGACCTACTTGATGATAATCCAGAATGTCAGGTTTGTGCACCCAATATGGAAGGCAAACGCTTTTTTAGTTATGGCGGTAACACAAAATTTGGCGGTGAAGTGGTAACCGTCAAATGCTTTGAAGACAATAGCCGTGTTAAAGAGCTGTTAGCCACGCATGGCAAAGATGAGAAAGGCAATGGCAAGGTTTTGGTGGTAGACGGTGGGGCGTCAATGCGCTGTGCCTTGCTGGGCGATATGATTGCACAAAGCGGCGTTGATAATGGCTGGGCTGGCGTGATTGTGTATGGCTGTGTGCGAGATGTGGATGATATGGGCAAAATGCCAATCGGGGTACAAGCGCTCGGCGCCATTCCCCGCAAATCCAATCGCAAAGGGGTGGGCGATGTAGGCGTGATGCTCAATTTTGGCGGAATCACGATAAATAATGGCGACTTTGTGTATGCCGATAACAATGGCATGATTGTGAGTACGACATCATTGCTTTAATGAGCTAAGTTAAGCTACTAAACTAAAAAGCAACCTAGGTTGGTTAAAAAACCGTATCAATTGTTGATATATTAACTGGTTATATGGCTCGACTGCGTTAACATCAGCGCATGAAAGCGCGTGCTTTTTCTGATTTTTTTATTGTCATATCATTTTGGGAATTATTATGAAACTACATCAAACTCTGCTATCGCTTGCCATCGCCACCGTCATGTATCACGCTGCGCCCGCGCAAGCCGCGCCCGCGCTAACGTATGCTGGCGATAATCCTCATATCGTTAATCTTGCCAATACCAACGCTTGGCTTGAAGTAGATACTGAAGCGTACGGGCATAATATTGAAGCGATGCGCGCGCATTTAGGTGGTAAATCCCAAATCTGTGCGATTTTAAAAGCCGATGCGTATGGCTTTGGCATTGATAATTTGATGCCTACCGTGATTGAGCATAAAGTGCCTTGTATCGGCATTGCCAGTAACGAAGAAGCCCGTATCGCCCGCAAACACGGCTATAAAGGACGAGTGATGCGGGTGCGTACGGCGACCAACCAAGAAATTGAAGACGGCTTAAAATACAATGTCGAAGAGTTATTTGGTACCCTTAAACAAGCCCAAACTGCCAGTGATATCGCACGAGCAGCGGGCGTGGTCATTAATTTTCATATGGCACTCAACGACGGCGGCATGGA
>NZ_DALZSV010000041.1:0-21358 GCF_032014955.1 Moraxella sp. CTOTU47724 | reverse complement strand
AACCGCCGACATTCTGCGTGTAAGGCAGACGCTCTACCAACTGAGCTAACGACCCATCGTCTGTGGTGGGTATTATAGAGAATTTATTTTTGCTGTCAATGATTTTTTTTGGCAAATATTAAAATTTTTAAAAAAATTTTGCTGAGCATGTCATGTGGTTGTCACATAAAAACCCTATCATACCTACATGGCCAGCAAGGTCATAGCTAACAATAAAAATAATAAGATAACAATAATAACAATGTCTCTATCGCTTGTCACCCAAAGGATTTAATTCCCCCAATTAAATCCTTTTTATTTTTTTCTCTCCCGCCTTTTCTCACTGTTGTGCCAGTAGTGCTTTGATATCCGTCTCAAGGTCTTGGGGAGCTTTGGTCGGTGCAAAACGATCTACGACTCTGCCGTGTGCATCAACTAAAAACTTGGTAAAGTTCCATTTGATGGCGTCACCCAACATACCCTTGCCCTGTGGCTGTGATTTTAAAAACTGATAAACAGGATGGGTATCTTTACCATTGACGTCAACTTTTGCCATCATCGGAAAGGTCACGCCATAATTGATTTGGCAAAACTCACTAATTTGCGCTTCACTGCCAGGATCTTGCTGACCAAATTGGTTGCAGGGAAAACCCAACACCACCAATCCTTGGTCTTTGTAAGCTTGGTATAACTTTTCTAAGCCATCAAACTGCGGGGTAAAGCCGCATTTGCTCGCGGTATTCACAATCAATACGACTTTACCTCTAAGGGTGTCAAAATCAAATAGCTGACCTCGAATATCGGTCGCGGATAATTGGTAAAAATCTTCCATAGCAAATCTCCTGTTGTTAGTTAAAAAGTTGTTAGTTAAAAAATTGTAAGTTTTTCTTGCATTATCAGTTTGACAAGCGTAATTTATCTATTGGCAGTTATCCGCCAATATTTACGCTTTAACTTTGTCAGTATTTCTGACAAAATATTGATAAAATTCATTGATATTCAACCGGAATTCCCCCGCTATGCTCACTGACGCTAAACTATCGGCTGGACAACGCTTGACGCAGCTGCGTAAAAGCAAAGGTTTGACCACTGCTGAACTTGCCGATTTAATGACCCAAGCTGGTGCTAAAGTTAGCCGTGCCGCGATTTCTAATTGGGAGCGCGGCTCAAATGGCATCGTGTCCAATAAACTGCCTGTGCTTGCCAGTCTGTTAGGGTGCAGCGAAAGCTATTTGCTATCAGGTACTGGGCTGGAAAGTCATAGTCATAACGTCAGTGTCAACACCCAAGCGTTCGCAGCGCATACGCTCAATGATACTACTGTAGCACAAGCATTAAGCGATGCCAATCAAGCGAACTCGTGGCAGGGTCAAACGGCTCAACCGGCGACGCCCGCTGCTACCAATTTTCAACCCAACCATCCCAAACCCAATCCCAAACCTAGTAGTGATGTATCTACCATGAAAACTTTGAACAAATCCAACAAACTGCAAAACGTGTGCTATGACATTCGCGGTCCTTTGCTACAAACTGCCAACCGCATGGAGACACAAGGTCATAAAATTATCAAACTCAATGTCGGCAACCCTGCCCCATTTGGGTTTGAAGCGCCGCAAGAGATTTTATCAGATGTGGCGATGAATTTGCCCAATGCGATTGGCTATTCAGACTCTCAAGGGATTTTTGCCGCGCGTAAAGCGATTTTGCAGTATTATCAAGCCAAAGGATTGTTAGAAGCGGTAGACGTTGCCGATGTGTATTTGGGCAACGGCGTTTCTGAACTGATTGTGATGACCATGCAAGCGTTACTGGATGATGGCGATGAAGTGCTGATTCCTATGCCTGACTACCCGCTTTGGACAGCGGCGACGAATTTGGCAGGGGGTAAAGCGGTTCATTATTTGTGTAATGAAGCAGACAACTGGCAGCCAGATATTGCCGATATCGAAAGCAAAATCAATGAGCGCACCAAAGGCATTGTGGTCATCAACCCAAACAACCCAACAGGCGCGCTTTACTCTACCGAAAATTTAAAAAAAATCGTGGCACTGGCAGAAAAACACGGGCTTGTGCTGATGGCGGATGAAATTTATGACCGCGTGCTGTATGATGATGCCGTGCATGTACCGTTGTGCACCCTTGCCAAAAACTGCTTGGTTATCTCCTATAATGGGTTGTCAAAGTCGCACCGTATCGCAGGTTTTCGTTCAGGCTGGATGATGTTATCGGGTAAAAAACACCATGCGGCTGATTTTATTGAAGGGTTAACCATGCTATCATCGATGCGGCTGTGTGCCAATGTCCCTTCACAATACGCGATTCAAACGGCGATGGGTGGCTATCAAAGTATGCAAGCCTTGACCGCACCAACCGGTCGCCTGTATCAGCAGCGCAACATCGCTATCGAGCGCCTAAACGCCATTAAAGGTATCTCATGTACCATGCCACAAGGGGCGTTTTATTGTTTCCCAAAAATTGACCGTGAGATTTATCCAATCGAAGATGATATGCAGTTTATGATGGAATTGTTACTGCAAGAAAAAGTCTTGATGGTACAAGGTACGGGCTTTAACTGGCATGCGCCTGACCATTTTCGCGTGGTATTTTTGCCCAATGCATCAGATTTGCATGAAGCGATGGATCGACTTGAGCGCTTTTTTGCCACAAAACGTCAAGAATATGGCACCGATTAATGTTTCAGTGAAAGAAAAAAACCCCGACGATTCGGGGTTTTTTATTATGAGCAATTAATTACATAAAGCTATTGAGATAAAGCCATTGGGATTAACCCAGTAACTCCGTTAAAAATACAGCAATGATACCAATCGGTGCGACAAATTTTACCACAATTTGCCAAATAGTCCATTTCATGCCATCTAGCCCCAATTCACGTTTTACCGATTCTTGGTTGATAAACCAGCCAATGAGGATAATGGTACCCAAACCAATCAAAGGTAGCATGATTTTACTAGAAGTATAATCGAGCGCGTCAAAGATACCTTGTGGGATGTCTTTACCGTTTTTGTGGATAGTAAATACCGCAAAATCAGACAATTTATTAAATGATAATAACGCAAGTACACCGACTGCCCACGTTGCCACTGCCCCCACTAGCGTACAGATTTTACGGCTCATTGGGGTTTTTTCTTCCAAGAATTCGACAATGGGTTCAAGAATTGAAATAGACGACGTCAATGCCGCAAAGGTCAATAACAAGAAGAATAAAGTACCTACTACCACACCTAGACTCATTTGACCAAAAGCGATTGGCAAGGTCACAAACACCAAACCGGGACCTGCCGCTGGATCAAGATGATTGCTAAATAAAATTGGGAAAATCGCAAGACCTGCCGCCAGTGAAAAGATAATATCCCAAATAATCACCGTGCGCGCGGTTGCCAATAAATCCACATCTTCTTTTAAGTATGAACCATAACTCACCATGATCGCCATACCCAGTGACAGACAGAAGAACGCATGTCCCAGTGCCGCCATCAGCACTTTACCCACACCAACTTCCTGCATACGCTGCAAGTCAAACTTAAACAAAAACTCGGCGCCTTTGGCAAAATCCATATTAATCGCGTTATATCCCACGATAAATAATAGGATAAAAGCCAACGCAGGCATCATGATTTTTGATGCTTTCTCAATACCTGCTGATACACCGCCAGCCACAATTAGCGCCGTCAATCCCATAAACGCCGTGTGCCACAACGTCATTTCGGTTGGATTTGCCAACATCGTCTCAAAAATTTTGCCAGTGGCGTCGGCATTGAGACCACCAAATGCATTGATACCGGCTTTTAAGGTGTAATTAAGCGACCAACCGCCAATCACACTATAAAATGACAAAATCATAAAAGCAGCTAAAATACCAAAGTAGCCAAGCAGACTCCAAGCAGGTGAGGTGTTATTGGCTACCGCCGCTTTGCGAAAACTTGCTGCTGGGTTACTTTGACCACGGCGACCAATCAGCCATTCAGTGACCAACACTGGAAAACCAATAAGCGCGATACTGATAATAAACACGATAACAAATGCCGAGCCACCGCTATCGCCTGTCATGTAAGGAAACTTCCAAATACTACCGAGACCGACCGCAGAACCCACGGCAGCCATTAAAAACCCAATCTTTGAGCTCCACTGGGAATGAGACGACTTGTGATTAGTGCTCATAATCCCTCCCTAATTGAATGTAAATAAATGAAAAAATTGCAACGAGAATCTTGCAGTATGTAGATTTTTCATGAATCAATAGTTAATGTCAAACTTTCTTTTCACAAAACCCAACCAAAAGTTATACAAGCAAGTCATTATTTTTTTGCAGTTATATAAAATATAATAAAATCAGATATTTATAATAGTTATTTTTAAAATTCATTAAACGCAAATTATTTTTATACTAAATATTACTTTTTGGAATCAATAATTTTTTCACCTATTTGATGGCGAATTGCTGGCAAAACTTAGCGGTTAATGTCAATGGTTTAAACTTGCACAATTGTGGGGATTTTGATAGCAATTTTTTGCCATTAAAGGTAAAATTTCATTTTCAAAAATTGCACGCCCAAACGTGCTGACCGTTCGCAGAATGATGACAAGGGACTTATTGATGACGCAGCCTTATAACGTGTTGTTCTTGTGCAAGCACAATGCTAGCCGTAGCCTAATGGCAGAAGCCATTTTGAATAAAATTGGTGGTGACCGTTTTGTAGCCTATAGCGCAGGTGTTGAGCCCTCCCCTAGCGCGCATCCATTCACGCTTGAGGTATTAAAACAAGAAGGTTATGATATCGAAAGCTTAGCACCCAAATCCGTCAATCAGTTTTTACAAGACAACGCGCCAAAGATTGATTTAGTAATTGGGCTGTGCAATTCTTTACAGCAACATGCCGACATTGATGGCAAATTCCCACTGACTGCACATTGGCATATCAATGACACTGACAGTGTATCAGCCTATAGTGAGGTGGAAAAAGCCGCCTTTAGCCAAGTATTACGCCAACTCTCTCAGCGCATCCATTTATTGACAAACTTGCCCGAAGATAAAATCGAACATTTGGCACATCCATCAGCGGATGCCTAAAATGCCGATAAACGATTGAGCTTAAAAAAGCCCAACTGTTTTGGGCTTTTCTTTTTTTCATTTTTTTCTTTTTCTCTATATAGAGATGTGCCTCTATCAATCTATCTATGAATCAACTTTTTGCTGCATTAATGCTTCAATCGCGTCCGTTGTTTTTGGCACATCACGGGTGAGAACCAGCGGCTCACCTTCAGTAATGACTACATCATCCTCAATCCGAATCCCAATACCCCGATATTTCTTGGGCACCAATGCGTTGTCATGCGCAAAATACAAGCCTGGCTCTACGGTAATCACCATGCCTTTTTCAAGCTTTCTGGGTTTACCGTCGTCGCCAGTATAGCGCCCTGCATCGTGCACATCTAGGCCAAGCCAATGCCCTGTGCCATGCATATAAAACGGCAAGTAGGCTTTATCAGCAATCAACTGATCGACGTCGCCTGTCAAAATCCCCAACTCAATCAAGCCTTGGGTCAGTACTCTAAGCGCAGTTTCATGATGGATTTTGCCATGCTCGCCTGCTTTTAGGCTGTTGATGGCGGCGATATTGGCATTTAGCACAATGTCATACACCTGTTTTTGCACGTCGCTGAACTTGCCACTCACAGGAAAAGTACGGCTAATATCACCGGCATAATGTTGGTATTCAGCGCCTGCATCTATCATCACCAAGTCGCCGTCGTGCAGCGGTTGGTCGTTTTCGACATAGTGCAAAATATTGGCATTGTCCCCGCCCGCCACAATACTATTATAAGAGGGTACGCAGCCATATTGGGCAAAAGCATAGTTGACTTCAGCTTCCAGTCTGCTTTCATTGCCTTGATTTTTCTGCATCATGGGTGCCACACTTTGCATGGCGCGAATATGCCCGTAAGCACTGATTTGGGCGGCGACTTTCATGCGTGCAATTTCAGACTCATCTTTTATCAGCCGCATTTCATTGATAAGGCTGTCAATATTGGTGATGGTATCGACCATACCTTCCCCGCGCTGCAGTTGCTTGGCTTGATTAAGCCAGTCAATCAGCTCATTATTAAAGCGGGCAAACACGTGTTTTTTACCAAAAATCAGATTTGGCATCACCTCATCAATTTTGCCAATGGCAATCGCTTTATCCACGCCAAAATCTGCAGTTGCACCTTCAAGCCCTACGCGCTTACCATCCCAAATCTCACGTAGTTTGTCTTTTTCACGTAAAAATAACGTGTAGTTAACGGCATGGTCAGTTTTTTCCAACACCATGACGGATTCTGGCTCGGCAAAGCCCGTCAGGTAGAAAAAACTGCTGTCGGCGCGGTATTTGTACTCAGCATCGTTGTTGCGGATATGAGCGGGTGCCGTTTGCAAAATCGCAATGCTATTGTTTGGCAAGGCTTCAGCAAGTTTGGCACGGCGTTTGGCAAATTGGCTTTGGGGAAGCTTGGGCAACAACTGTATGGTTAATTGATTTGACATGATATTTCCAAAAATTTTTAATGGCTGTCACAGCATTGTTGAAGAATTTGCTGTAAGAAGCTTTCGCATTTTGCTAATTGGTTTAGACTGACAAATTCATTGGCTTTATGGGCATTGCCAATATCGCCAGGTCCGCAAATCACCGTCGGAATGCCTGCATTGGTAAACTGCCCGCCTTCGGTGGCATACGCCACTTTATGGCGCTGCTGTTCATCCACCAAATTTTCAATGAGCTGTTGCAAGGCGTGACTATCTTTATCGGTCATCGCAGGGACATTTTCATTGCGAGTTAGCTCAATGCCCGTGTCGCTGTCAATGGCGTGCATCTTAGGCTCGAGGGTTTTGATAAAGGCGCGAATCGGCTCAATCACTTGGCTTTCATTCATATGCGGCAAATTGCGATAATCAAAGGTGAATTCGCACAGGTTGGGCACGATATTGGTTGCCGTACCGCCGGTAATAGTGCCCACTGACAAGGTCGAAAACGGTACATCAAACGCCATGTCTTGGTCGTTACGTTGTTGCAATTGTTCGGCAAGTGTATCAATAAAATTGATAATTTTGCTAGCATAGCTGATGGCATTGACGCCTTGCGGGGTCAGCGATGAATGCACCGATTTACCATGCACGCGGCAGCGATACACTTGAATGCCTTTATGCGCGGTGACCATTTTCATCATGGTCGGCTCACCGACGATACAGTAGTCGGGCTTAATCCCTTGGGCTTTTAAATCCGCAAGCAGTAATGGCGCACCCAAACAACCCACTTCTTCATCATACGACAGTGCCAGATGAATCGGTTTGTTGAGAATTCTATCGCGGCTTGCTTGCACCACAGTGGGCAACAGGGTTAAGGCGCAAGCAATAAAGCCTTTCATATCACAAGCCCCACGCCCGTATAGCTTATCTTCCACAATGGTCGCCACAAACGGATCAGTATCCCATGCCTGCCCATCAACGGGCACCACATCGGTATGCCCCGAAAACACAAAACCCCCTGTCATTACGGTATCACCCTTACCCATCGCAGGTACAGTCACAAAGAGGTTGACTTTGGTATTATCAGCATTAAAAGTCAAACGTGGCGACAACCCCAACTGCTCACAATAGCCCGCCACATACTCAATCAATTGCAAATTGGAGTAGCGACTGACAGTGTTAAAACCAATCAGCTTTGTTAACCAGTCTACGGCGTTGGATGGATAGCCCATAGTCGTTCCATTTTTCTCAAATTTTAAACCATTAAAACACCCTATCAGGGTAAATCTAGTGGAAATAGGGTATTAGCGTCAATTCGGCTTTTTACCGGTCATGGCATCAATGACCATATGGGTAACGAAATCATCATTGGTATCTTTTTCTGCTTCCCAATCGAGTTCATCATCACGTAGCTGCTCAATAAAATCCAAATGCTCCTCATCAATCTCTTGGGCTTTGCCCACAGGGCGATTTAGCGCAAATCCTGCGATGAGCGGCAACTTGGCGACTGATTTACGCACGCGCCCTTGTGACACACTCACAGGAATCATACGCACAAACTCAAGTAACTCCATATATTCAACTTCGCCTTCAGCATTGTCTGTGCCTTGCAGCGCCTCATCATACGCATCAATCCGCAGCGCGCCGATTTTTGCCAAGTCATTAAATAGGCTATTTTCTTCCGGGCGTAGCGCACTATCGGTGACGCCAAAGCCTGTCAAAAAGCCATTTGCCCAGTTCTTAAGTGCCATCAAGCGCTCATACAGTGGATGGTCATCATCGGGCAACAACGGCATAAACTGGTAGCTATCGGCATCATCGGTTAACACCGCCACCATATCCTCGCCCTCTTCGGTCACTATCTCTAACGCTTTTGGCTCAAGCTCGGTAAAGCTCAGCTCAGTCAGTAGCAGTTGCCACTCTTGCTCGGTTGGCGCATCACACACACTGAGCACCCCTGAGATTAGCCCATGTAACTCACTAATTGTAACGTCATGCCAATCCTCAAATGCTTGTGTCCAATCCTGCCAACCCGAAATATAATCATCCATCGCTTTACCCTTTTTTCACAAAAAATTATATCAACACTGAGATAATACTAGCCTTAATGCGGTCAACTATGGCATTATTAAAGTGGTAAAATAATATAAGTATCACTCAAATTTTAAGCCTTCACGCTATAGTTATACCAAAAAAACCTTTTGCTATTCATGTCAACGAGCGCCCATCACGTCGCTCTTGATGATTTACTTGATTATTCACTCGATTACTGACTAGACATCATATCATGAGCACCCTAATTGACCAACTGACCCAGCTACAAACCGCATTGACTAAGCTTCGCGACAAATATCAATTCGCCAGTAGCGAGTTAACCCGTATTAAAGCACAGCCAACCATTACTGCAGATCAACTGCAGGCGGTACAAGCTGAGCTCGATGCCAGCAAACAACTGCAGCAAAATTTAGAACAACAACTTGCCAGACAAGCCGAAGAGTATCAAGCACTCGAGCAACGCTATCAGTCACTTGCCGAATCTCACAACATGCTAAGTACCGAATACGAACAAACCCAAAACCAATTACAGATTTTTACCACACAAAATCAAAAGCTGATTGAAAAAAATCGCGTTGCGGCAGAGCATACCAAGCTTGTGTTAGAGCGCTTGGCAAAAATTGACAGCGAAAACTAACCCCGCTCCTATTTAAGCCAGCCTTAGTGATGTTTAAAACATTTGAATACGTTAGGAAAATCTTATGGCATCTGCCCAAAGCATTAAAAAAGTTGATATCCTGATCAATGGTCGTAGCTATACCATCAACTGCCCAGAATCGGAAGAGCCTGCGTTGCAGCGTGCGGCAAGCTATATTAACCAGTTTATGCAAGACGTACGCCGCCAAGCGCCTCAGCTACCACAAGAAGAATTATTGGTACTGTGCGCGTTGACGTTGTTTGAAAAATCAGAAAACTTACAACGCTATCAAGAAAACGAAAGCCAAGCGCAAGACCTGGTGGGGAAAATGTTAGAAGACGTTACGCGTTTTGCCTAACGTCTGTAGTGTAAAATAAAATTCGACTAATTTTGAGAGCGCTGGTAGTGTTTGCCAGCATGAAAATCCGCTTGGTGTTCTTGATTACAAAAGAACTTATCCCCTTCTACAATCCCTCGCCACTCTGCTAACGTATGATGGCAAAAATCACACGCTCGCAGCTCGGTACTCTCGCCTGGCTGCGGTCGCAAGTAGCCTTGCGGTGGTCGCGGATACATCCATTTCATCCCAACCCAGCTAAGCCCCATAATCACCAAAACCACAAAAATTGCGGTAAACATCGCTTCACCTCATTGTCTCATGAACGAATTATTGTTGCCAATTAAGAACTATGACTGCCTATTAATTAGCATTTTAAGGTTTGATTATACTGCAAAAAATCGCGCATTGATGGGTTATTCATGCTATGTTTAAGCTAATTTTATCAGTTGCAGCGTTTTTCAGTGGTAGCGTCTAAAGATTGCAATTGTAAACATATCATAAAGCGATATAATGTAGAATAATTTTATCTTGTAATGCCATCGCTGTTGCCACCCATAATTATAATAGCGGCATGATGCTTGCATACCGTTTTAGACGGATATGACTAAATGGATGACCCCATAATAAATTTTTACTGAAGGATTTTTCATGTCACACCTCGATTTAACCCCAGATGATAGCGTACCAACGCAGCTGCCGAGTGAGTCAATGACCGCCGAAGCTACTACGCCAAACCATGCGCCCACGGCTGATACTAGCAATGCGCCAAGCCAACCCGCAAACCCACAGCCAGTTTCTCAAAAACCTGCTCAGCAAGCTTCTCAATCAGTTTCTCAGTCAACCTCTCAGTCATCAAGCCAACCGACTAGCCAAGCAGATTCTATGGTGGGGCTAAAAATTGCGGTGGCACAGCAGCAATTTATTGTCGGCGATGTCATCAATAATGCCAAAAAAATGGTAGAGCTGGCTAAAGATGCCCGTGACAAGGGGGCTAATATCATTGTCTTTCCTGAGTTATCACTGCTGGGTTATCCGCCGGAAGATTTGTTACTACGTCCAAGTCTTGCCTCACGTGTGAAACTTGCTTTTGAATTGCTCTACACGGTCAAAGATATCGTGATGCTAGTGGGTTATCCGCACATTGACCCCAATGGCACGTTTAACTCAGTGGCTATCATTCACAATGGTCAGCAAAAAGGCTTTTATCACAAACAATGTTTGCCAAACTATGGCGTGTTTGACGAACGCCGCTATTTTAATACCGGTCACAACCAAGTGTTGTTTGACTATCAAGGGCTGACCATCGGACTACTTATCTGCGAAGACTTATGGCAAGACGCTCCCATTCGCGCACTGAAAGAAAAAGGTGCGGAAATCATCATCAGCCTCAATGCCTCACCCTTTGAGCAAAATAAGCAAGAACAACGTAAGGCTTTATTAAAAAGTCGTGCCACTGAGCACAATATCCCGATTGTGTATGCCAATAGCGTGGGCGGTCAAGATGACTTGGTGTTTGATGGCGGCTCGATGGTCGTCAACGCTCAAGGTAAAATCGTGCAAGAAGCACCAAGATTTTTGCAGCATACCCTGTATGTGGTTGCTCGTCACGATGCCCAAAGCGGTCAAGTGATATTATCAGAACAGCGCAAATCACCGCTTGCACTCAGCCAAATCGCTGAAACTTATCAAGCGCTGGTTGTCGGCTTGCGTGATTATGTCAATCATTCTGGCTTTAAAGGCGTATTGGTTGGGTTGTCAGGCGGGATAGACTCGGCGCTCACGCTATGTATCGCGGTTGATGCACTGGGTGCAGATAAAGTTTATGCGGTCATGATGCCCTATGAGTACACCTCGCAAATCAGCCTACAAGATGCGCAAGCGCAGGCGCACCGACTCAACGTGTCTTATACCGTGTGCCCGATTCATGCCGCTGTTGAAGGCATGCGTCATACGCTAGAGCCGATGTTTAGCAACACCACCGCCGACACCACGGAAGAAAATATCCAAGCCCGTGCGCGTGGCATGATTTTGATGGCATTGTCCAACAAATTTGGTCATCTAGTTATCACCACTGGCAACAAATCAGAGATGGCCGTGGGCTATGCGACATTGTATGGGGATATGGCAGGCGGATTTGATGTCCTAAAAGATGTGTATAAAACCCAAGTATATGCTCTCGCCAACTATCGCAACCGCCTAGAAGAAACGCCGGTGATTCCTGAGCGTGTGATTACGCGTCCGCCTTCTGCCGAGCTTCGCCCTGACCAAAAAGACCAAGACAGTCTGCCTGATTATGATACCCTCGATAAAATGCTGGAGCTGTATATCGATCGCGACTTTGGGTATGATGCGATTGTAGAAGCCGGTTATGATAAAGACATGGTGAAAAAAGTACTCAGCATGGTAGACCGCAATGAATACAAACGTCGTCAAGCAGCGATTGGCACCAAGATTACCCACCGCGCCTTTGGGCGTGAGCGTCGCTACCCACTCGTCAATCACTGGTCGCTAGAGTTTCCAAAACTCTAACTTCCAAAGCTCTAATTTCCAAAATTCTAAGGCGGCACAACACAAAAAGACTGCGATTTGGCAGTCTTTTTTTTATCTGTCGCAAAGCATGTATCGGAAATTATGTATCACAAAGCATATATCGTAAAGCTTGCACGACAGTTAGGTCATTGTCACATCCAAATGCAAGCTTTCTTTAATCTCTTCCATCACAATCAAACTGTGGGTTTCCACCGCCGCTGGCAATTGTTTTAAGATATTGCCCAGTAACTTGCGGTAAGAACTCATCTCTTTTAGCCGCGCTTTGACCAAAAAATCAAACTCACCCGAAATCAAATGACATTCCAGTATCTCTGGAATTTCTGACAGTTTTTTGCTCACTTGCTCAAAGACATCGCCCGACTTGGTGGATAGCTTTATCTCTAAAAATACCAACAAGCTTTTATTGACCAAATTTGGATTTAACCGCGCATGATAACCTGTGATGATACCTTCACGCTCCAAGCGCTTAACCCTGTCTGAGCAAGGCGTGGTTGATAGGTTAACTTTGGCGGCCAATTCGCTGATAGAAATTCGGGCTTGCTGTTGCAAGATTTCAAGGATTAAACGGTCGGTACGGTCTAAAGTGCGCATAGCAAAATGAAAACCCTGTTTTTTGATGATTGGCATGATAAAACCGATAATATCAGCAAAATTTTAGCATAAAAACAGCAAAATTCACTGCAAAACTTTGCTTATACTAGCGAAATTAACTGATAATTAAGCAGATATTTGGGGGTGAGTATGCGTGTATTGGTACTGGGTAGTGGCGTGATTGGGGTGACAAGTGCCTATTATTTAGCCAAGCAAGGCGTAGAAGTCACGGTGATTGACCGCCAAGCGGGTGCCGCACAAGAAACCAGTTTTGGCAATGCTGGGCAAATCTCCCCGGGCTACTCTACCCCTTGGGCAGCCCCTGGTATTCCATTGAAGGCGATTAAATGGTTATTCCAACAACACGCCCCTTTAGCCATCAAATTAGATGGTAGTCTGTGGCAGTTAAAATGGATGCTACAAATGCTCAAAAACTGCAATGCCAAGCGCTATGCCATCAACAAAGAGCGTATGGTACGAGTGGCAGAATACAGCCGTGACTGTCTGCAGCAGTTGCGTCAAGACACTGGCATTCACTACGAAAACCGCTCACAAGGCACCTTACAAGTTTTTCGTAAAGCTGCCCAACTAGAGGCTGTACAGCAAGATATTAAGGTGTTGCAAGATTCAGGCGTGCCTTTTAAGCTGATTGACAACAGCAAGGCATTGGCTGAGATTGAGCCCGCGTTGGCAAATGCCACTGATAAGCTGGTTGGCGGATTGCATTTACCACATGATGAAACAGGCGATTGCTTTTTGTTTTGCCAAGCATTAGAGCAACAAGCCAAAGCGCTAGGGGTGAAATTTTTATACAATCAAACCATCGAAAAGCTGGTAGTCGACGCTGGGGCGATTAAAGGGGTGGTGGTAAATGGTGAGTTATTAACGGCAAACCAGTATGTATTGGCGTTGGGCAGTTATTCGCGGGCGCTTTTGCAACCGCTACAGCTTAATCTGCCTGTGTACCCTGTCAAAGGCTACTCACTGACTGTGCCGATTATCAATGCTGATTTAGCGCCCCAATCAACGGTGCTTGATGAAACCTATAAAATCGCCATTACTCGCTTTGACAACCGCATTCGCGTAGGCGGTATGGCAGAATTAAGTGGTTTTGATGTAAGTCTAAACCCGCAGCGCCGTGCCACACTCGAAATGGTCACGCAGGACTTATTCGCGGGCGGTGATTTACCAAACGCAAGTTTTTGGACAGGGCTACGTCCGATGACCCCCGATAGCACACCCATCATTGGCGCGACTCGGTATCGCAATTTATTTTTGAACACAGGACATGGCACATTGGGTTGGACAATGGCGTGTGGCTCTGGCAAATTAATCAGCGATTTGGTGCTCGGCAAAACGCCTGATATTCGCATTGATGGCTTATCATTACAGCGTTATTCCTAATATCTATTCTCTATCAGAAATATTTGTAAAGACTATGCATCAATAACATTTATCCGTTCACAAGGAAAACACCATGACCGCACAAATTCAACGATTTGATAGCAATGACTATCTAAGTGAAATTACCATTTTTAACCACGTGGTGTATCTCGCAGGACAAGTGCCGAATACTGATACTGCCGATATCCACACACAAACCAAAGAAGTGCTAGACAATATCGACGCCATGCTCGCCAAAGCCAATAGCGACAAATCACGTCTGCTAACCGCTCAGATTTTTATCAAGGATTTGGCGGATTTTGAGGTGGTGAATAGCATGTGGAGCGATTGGTTAACCGATTGCCCAAAGCCTACCCGTGCGACAGTCAAAGCTGAATTGGTTAATCCTTTATGGAAATTAGAAATTGTGGTAGTCGCAGCGCAAAATACCATAGACTAAATGAACACATAACCGCTCAAAAGGTTAAATAAAAAAGGTGCCTAAATCGCACCTTTTTTATTTGTCTAACCTCTACATTAATAGCTCACGTTTACCACTTTTGGTCATGCCGCTCACCAAGCCCGCCTCTTCCATGGCATCAACGATACGTGCTGCGCGGTTATAGCCGATACTAAATTTGCGCTGAATACTTGATGCAGAGACTTTACGGGTTTCGAGCAAAAACGCCACCACGTCATCATACAGTGGGTCTTCTTCGCCATTGCTAGACCCACTAGCATCACCACCGCTTGGCGCTGAGCTTAACTCAAAGTTATCAAACATATTATCAATATAATTAGGTGCGCCTCGCTCGCGCCATGCATCACATACACGGTTGACTTCCGCATCGCTGATAAAAGCACCATGTACACGGTTAGGCTCGATTTGACCAGGTCCTAAAAACAGCATATCCCCATGCCCAAGCATATCCTCTGCGCCACCGGCATCCAAAATGGTACGCGAGTCGACTTTTGAGTTGACGCGAAGTGCGGCACGGACGGGAATATTGGCTTTAATTAAACCAGTAATCACATCCACTGAGGGGCGCTGGGTCGCCAAAATCAAATGAATCCCTGCGGCACGCGATTTTTGCGCCAAACGGGTAATCAACTCCTCGGCTTGTTTGCCCACCTGCATAATCATGTCGGCAAACTCATCCGCCACAATCACAATTTGTGGTAACGGTTTTAATTTTGGCGCTCTATCTTGGCTGACACTGTCATTGGGTCGCCAAAGTGGATCCAGTAACGGCTCACCACTTTGTTCGGCTGCCATGACTTTTTTGTTGAATTCATCAAGCTTACGCACTTTGAATAATGACATCAGCTGATAACGACGCTCCATCTCCGCCACACTCCATGCCAAAGCACTGGCTGCTTCGGTCATATCGGTGACTACGGGAGTGAGCAGATGCGGAATATCGCCATAGTTGGCAAGCTCAAGCTGTTTGGGGTCAATCAAAATCAATCGCAGCTGTTCTGGTGTGTATTTGAGCAGCATTGACAATAACAGAGAATTCACCAACACTGATTTACCAGAACCTGTGGTACCTGCGACTAGCATGTGTGGCGCTTTGGCTAAATCCGCAATAATCGGTCTACCGGCAATATCTTTGCCCATTGCCATGCTGATTAAGCCATCGGGGTCTTGATAAGCTTCTGTTTTCAGCAGTTCGATGAGTCGTACCATTTGGCGCTGCGGATTGGGCACTTCGATACCGATATAAGGTTTACCTGGAATGACTTCCACCACACGCACCGATGCCATAGATAGCGACCGAGCCAAGTCTTTGGCAATGCCCGTCACCTTACTTGCTTTAAGTCCTGGTGCCAGCGACACTTCAAAGCGTGTCACCACTGGACCCATTTGCGCATTGACCACTTCTGCTTTGATATTAAACTCTTGTAGCTTGATTTCTAACAGCGCTGATAGCTGCTGCAACTGTTCGCGGCTGTAGCTTGGCTTACGGTCAGGGTCAGGCAAATCAAGCAGCGATAATTCCGGTAACGGGCTTAAATTGGCACGATAAGCTGCGGTTTGCATGGCACGCGATTTCTGACTAAACAGGCTATCATCATTGATATCAAGCGGCTGATTGACCTGAGTCGCTGCGGGCTGTTCGATTTGGTCGAGTAGCTCAGATTCTACCGAACGGCTGTGAGTCGGTATCGAAGACTTTATCTGGTCGGTATCAATCTCGTTACCAGTAATCTGGGTGACGGCTTGCACTGGACGTGCTATTTGGGTTGGCATCGGACTTGCTGCAGGGGTTGAAAATTCCGCTACAACCGGTGCGGCGGCACTGTCATTTGAGATATTAGCCCTAGCTTGCGTTGGGACTTGTCGCATACCCAATAACGATGCGACTGAGGTGAGTGGTGTTTCAATGCCTTCTGCACCTTCTGCTTCAATGCCTTCTGTTTTAATGCCCTCGAATGGTGGCTCTAGCACAGGATTTTGTGATAATTCATATCCAGCATCTACGCTACCTGCTAAATGATCCAAATCTGACAAGTCAATAGTCTCGTCCTGTTCAGCTATCTCTACACCCGTCATAGGCTCAGAGATTCGTTTATCCGCTAGCTCCCCTGTGCCTACGGCAAACATCATAGAGGCTTCATCCATAGTTGGCATAGCTGGCGATACATCTACACTATCTACACTAGGCTGCGTTGTTTGAGTTGGCTGAGTGAGTTGCGAGGCTACCTGTATCGAATGCGGTCTGTTCAAGGTAGGCATTTTAAACGGTTTTTTAATGATTTCACTTTGCAGTTTTTCATCCAGTTTTTTGGTCAGCTTGGTATTTGCCACATAGGTGGAGCTGACGGGTTTAAATGGATTGGTGGCATCGTTTTCTTCGAGCCATTCATAATCTTTGATTTCACTAAAACCCGTTTCATCCAAAAACGCATCGAGTGGACTGCCGACAAACGCCTCATCATCCGCTAGATGACTACTGTCATAAGCCGTTTGCTCTGCGTCATGGGAGGCTAGTGGCAAAGGCAGTTGTGCGGTGTCGTTTGGTTTTGCTTGGCTTGCTTCTTGAGCAGTCGCTTTGAATTCAGTATTGGTTTCTTCTTCATCTGCGGCTTCAGCGTGTAGGCGGCTGCGAATAGCTTGACCCGATAAAATCTCATGCCAATGTAAATCAAAGGTAAACGTCACGGTGATCGCAATAAACACCAATAAAAACAGCAAAGTCCCCCAGTAAGTTAATAAACTACTAAGCCCATTGCCGACGATTTGCCCGATCATGCCTTGCGCCAACCAGCCAAACGATAACACCCCTGTCAGCCCTGCAGTGGCAATGATTAAAAAGATATAACCCAAAAAACGTAACAAGCCATTAGGCTCTACATCATGGCGCCATACATTCCAAGCTTCATAACAGGCAATGACGATGAGCCACCAGCTCGCCGCACCCAAAAACGCATACAAAATATCAGCCAGCCATGCACCACCCGTGCCCGCTAAATTACTGACTTCATTTGCCGCACTACTGATATGCGACCAACTAGGATCATTGGCAGAATAACTGATGAGGGACATGACTAACAACAATGCCACGATTAGCCAGATAATCGTAAGCACACTTTGACGAATATAATAAGACAACGCAATTTACCTTTGAATTTGAACCTGCTTTGGATAAGCCGTAAGCCAACGCTTTGTTCAGCCATGACTGACTGATAATGATTGTAAAAAATAATGATTTTGGAAAAACGTTGATTAAAATCACCCTTTTAATCAACTATCATATCAAATCTCAGTGGTGCGTTGCTGAGCTTTTTTTGCGAAAAATTGCTTTGTTAAATCAGTCAATTCAAGCCCTATGATAAATGCAGTTTGAGCCAACAAAGCCGGATAGTAGGGTATTTTTTGATAACAAGCTTACGCCATTTTTGAGCGTTGATTGCCCGATGAATCTGTTATAAAAATAACATTTACTTGCTATTTTCGATGTTAGCCCCTATCTTACTTATGAATCAAAAATTAGCCTATTTTATTATTTAGTTTATTATTCAGCGATTGTTAGGAAAGACGTATGTCAGAAATTATCCATCACCAGCTTATTATTTTGGGTTCAGGTCCAGCGGGTTATTCTGCCGCCGTGTATGCAGCGCGCGCCAATTTAAAACCGGTCATTATCACAGGTATGCAGACTGGCGGGCAGTTGACTACCACCACGGAAGTTGATAACTGGCCTGGCGACCCACAAGGCTTGACGGGACCTGACTTGATGGTACGCATGCAAGCCCATGCCGAGCGTTTTGGCACCCAATTGGTGTATGACCATATCAACCAAGTGAACCTAACTCAGCGACCCTTCACCTTAGTGGGCAATAGCGCCACTTACACGTGTGACGCACTCATTGTAGCGACAGGGGCATCAGCGCAATACTTGGGTCTCGCCTCTGAACAAAAATTTATGGGGCTTGGCGTTTCTGCCTGTGCGACCTGTGATGGGTTCTTCTATCGCGGCAAACCTGTGGTGGTGATTGGCGGTGGCAACACGGCGGTTGAAGAAGCCTTGTATCTATCAAATATCGCAAGCCACGTCACCCTAGTGCATCGACGTGATAAATTAAAATCAGAAAAAATTCTGCAAGACCAATTATTTGAAAAACAAAAAAATGGCAATGTGACCATCGAATGGAACAGCCAAGTCAAAGAAGTGGTGGGTGATGACGCAGGCGTGACGGGTGTGGTGATTGAAAATCTCCAAGACCAGTCTACCAAAACCATCAACGCGCCTGGTATGTTCGTAGCGATTGGGCACAAACCCAACACCGATATTTTCCAAGATCAGCTTGAGATGAATAATGGCTATATCGTGGTCAAAAGCGGTCTAGATGGCAATGCGACAGCGACAAGTGTCGAAGGCGTGTTTGCCTGTGGGGATGTGGCAGATCATATCTATCGCCAAGCGATTACCTCGGCAGCTACGGGTTGTATGGCGGCGTTGGATGCAGAAAAATATTTAGATATCGTCAATCTAGCGAATGCCAATACCACGGTATCAGCCAACACCTCTGCTGTTTAGCTAATGCCTTGAACAATGCCATTGCCAAATCACCACCCATTACAACGCCCTTTAGGTTGCCGTTATCAATTTCCCGACCCGATGGCGGCAGACCCTGACGGTGAAGGCTTGATTGCGCTAGGGGGTGATTTGGCAGCTGATACCTTAGTGTGTGCTTATTGCCAAGGCATGTTCCCGTGGTTTAATGAAGGCGAGCCCATCGCTTGGTGGTCGCCTGACCCGCGCTGTATTATTTATCCTAGCGATTTTTGCGCCAGTAAAACCCTAAAACGGCGTATCAAAAATGCAGGTTGGACGTTTTCCCTCAATCTTGCCTTTACTGAGGTCATTACTGCCTGTGCTGATACCCGCACCTATGCCCAAGCTTCTGCCTCAGCCACTTGGATCAGCCCCGCTATGATTGAAGCGTATACGGCGCTCCATGCCGAGCAAGTCGCTTACAGTGTCGAGATTTGGAATGATGATGAGCTGATTGGTGGTCTCTATGGGCTAAAGCTAGGACAAGCATTTTTTGGTGAAAGTATGTTTCACCGAGTGACAGATGCGTCTAAAGCGGCTTTTTTTGTGTTAATGCAGCTGTGTGCGCATTCCCAATTTGCTTGGGTGGACTGTCAGTTGCCTAACCCACATTTGATGCGTTTAGGTGCCACCATTCTGCCCAGAGCGGAATTTTTAGATAAGCTCGCGCAACAATTAACGCTACCGAGTATTGATTGGTCATCGATTTGCGGTCAAAAATTACCACTTAATCAACTGTTAAATGAGGATTTGATGACTTATTATCTATCTCCAACTGCGCAAGCCTAGGTAAGTTAAGGGTATTTAAAAGCACTAATGACGTTAAAACCACCCCATCCTCCTACCAGTCTGGCACTGACCAGCCAATTGACGCCGCTGCATCAATGTAGTTATTTGCCGGATCGTGCCGCACGTTTAGAACTGATTGAATTAGCAAAGGATGAACGTTTAAGTACGCCTATTTTTTCTCAGTTTTCACGGCTCGGGTATCGGCGTAGTGGACAACATCTATATCGCCCTGTATGCTTTCATTGTCAACGCTGTATCTCTACACGTGTAGTAGTTAACGAGTTTGAACCCAATCGTACCCAGCGCAAACTATGGCAAAAATCGCACGAGATGGATGTGGTAATTACGGCTTGTGACGATGCCGATGAATCGCATTTTATGCTATATGCTCGCTATATCTGCGCTCGCCATAGTGACGGCGATATGTATCCACCCAATTTACAAGGGTTTAAACAGTTTTTACAATATAGCTTTACCCAGTCATTTTTTATGGAGTTTTGGCTTCATGATGAATTAGTCATGGTAGCAGTTTGCGACCAATTAGATGACGGCATATCAGCGGTCTATACTTTCTATGATCCCGATGCAACCATAAATAGTTTAGGCACCCTTGCGATACTTACCCAGATTGATTATGTTAAACGTCTTGGATTACCTTATTTGTATTTAGGTTTTTGGGTACCAGATTCGGATAAGATGGCGTATAAATCGCGTTTTTATCCCACTGAATTATTAATCAATCAACAGTGGTATCGCTTCGATGAGGCTGTCACAGCCGCGCAAGTTGAACCACTGCTTCAACAGGCGATAAAAGCACATTATCTAAATATGTGGAATACTACTTAGCGTTTAATTTAGTATTTAATTTGCGCTGCATAATTAATGCATGGGTTTTGGTCATGTCATGATTATCGTAGTAATTTTTGCGAACGGCAATCTGTTCAAATCCATGTTTTTGATAAAATGCAATGGCAGCATGATTATCTTCTCTTACCTCTAACAGCACCCGCTCGGCACCCGTTGCTTGGCACATTTGCGCCATAGCCGTTAGCAATTGGCTTGCAATACCTTGCTGTTGATAATCAAGACAAGTTCCGATTCTTAAAATTTCACTATCTTCAAATATGTGGCTGTAAAAACAATAGCCGACCAATCGCTGATTCAGCTCGTCTGTCGCATAAATTATATGGTTAAATGGCTGCGCGAGCAGTGAATTGATTTGTGCAGCCGACCAAGCATCATAGATAAATAGCCCAGATTCAATGTGTGCCAGCTGCGCCAGTACTTGCTGCGAAGTATTATCTTGTGTACTCGTTTTATCTAAGTTATATATCTGTATTGCAGTCATAATTTATTTCCATAAAAAAAGAGCCACCGAAGTGACTCTTTTGTGTGCTTACTAACGATTAGTCGTTAACTTTAGCAACAACACCCGCACCTACAGTACG
>NZ_DALZSV010000040.1:7186-21625 GCF_032014955.1 Moraxella sp. CTOTU47724 | reverse complement strand
TCTGCTGTCATTGGGGTTGAAGTCATTAAATTAATCAATCATGGATGTAAGTCAGTCATATAATCGCTACCCTAGCCATTAAACACATCCATTTGCGCCGTTTTAAGCGATTTTTTCGGCTTTGGCAGATGTTCCGCTACATACCCAGCACCCATCGGTTTAAGTAGCTCAAACGCGTCCTCATGATGCATATTGAGCCAATCCTGGCGATGTTCAGGTTCAATCACCACAATCGAGCGTTTTTCATCTTCAGGCTTGTGAAATTGTAACATGAAAGGATGATTATCGGCATTGGTGGTCAGCATGGTCATGGAGCGAACGATTTGCTCCCCTATCTTAACAATTTCATATAAAGCGGCTACGGTAAACGGCTCATAGATGGTTTGTACCGGAATTAACGCAAACTGATTGTTGTACCAAGCATGTTTAAAACTCGGTTTTTCCATCACCGTTTCTACGGGCATCATAAGTGTGCTTGGCAATATCGATATCTTAGGCCCATTTAGGCACCATTCCAAACATGGCTGAGTGCCACTCGGCAGGATCACCCCTCGTATTTGATAAGAGGTTAGCAAATAGCAAGGGGGCTTTATAGCCTGAGTAAATATCCTGTTTGACGGCAAAGCTGAGCTGTTGATTGGTAAATAACGGCGCTTGCGTAGCGCTAATGGGTTGAAAGTTGGCACACATCAGGGTTTCTCTTTTAACATGGATTTATTAACAGCCGTTAGCAAACTCGCACTAATGCACTTTGAGTAGATCTGATAGCTTGGTGGTATAGCTGGGGCTTAAAAACTCTCGATTCATCTGCCAATCTTGCTGCTTGGCTATTCCACTTACAGGAATTTCAACGTTTAAATATATAAAATTTTAAAAACAAAAAATTTCTTTTTTAGGTTTTTATAGTTTTTAAAGGTTTATAGACCATCTGTATGCCTGATGTAGCCCGGTTTTGGAGGACGTAAATAGGACGGATTGACTACTTTAATAGGACGGATTGACTACTTTAATGGGACGGATTGACTACTTTAATGGGACGGATTGACTACTTTAATGGGACTATGATATTTTGTGTCCTATTAATTATTGGAATTTTGCCATGAGTAATGATCTAATTGTGAAATCTAATGTAGTTATTACTGCCAGTTATCACTTAACTGCAAATGAACAACGCTTGATTCTCTCTGCAATTTCTCAAATACCTAAAGGTGTGGAAGTTCAAGATGAAGAGGTCTATACCGTCGAAGTCAGCGATTTTATTGAAATGGGTGTGCATCCTAAAACTGCATATAGAGAAATGCGTGAAGCGGCTGAACGTTTGTATGAACGTTCTATTGTATTAAAAGTAGGTGACGATGTACTAAAAACTCGCTGGGTACAGGATATGGGAGTTGGAACTGGCGAAGGTATGATTAAACTTGCTCAAAGTTTAGGATTACAACCAACTAAAATGCCTAATAATCAGCATTTTGTGGTTCTTAGATTTAGTAAATCAATTTTGCCCTATTTGAGCAATTTATCAGCTAATTTTACCCAATATTTAAAACAAGATATTGCAGGGCTTAGTAGCTCGTATAGTATTAGATTCTTTGAATTACTCATGCAATTTAAAGATACAGGGTTTCGAAAAATCACAATTGAAGATTTAAGAGAGTTTCTTGATCTTGGTGACAAATACCCTGCAACCAAAGATTTGAAAGTACGAGTTATTGAAACTGCAGTCAATGAAATTAATGAAAAAACTAAAATTAATGTTGAATATAAACTTGTAAAAACGGGAAAAAAATTCACTCATCTTGAGCTAAAATTCAAATTAAAAGCTCAAGCTAAAAAAACTGCGCAACCTGTTGGTAAGACAATTGATATGCTTGAGTCAGAGAAAAAAAATCCTCTAGCACTATCATGGCAAATAAAAGGACTATCAGATGGTCAAATTAATAAATTGGCCAAATTTAAAAAGGAGTTTCTAGATGCTAATAGTAGTTTACTCGCAAGCAATGATAGTAGAAGTTATGATGAAGTTTTTAATAGTTGGCGTGTCTTACTAAAAGACCCTACTAGTGTTAAAAAATTTAAAAATATTCAAGAAATATTAGAAAGAAGTTGGTAGAAATACGTCCTATTTAATCATATAATTTATTACATAAGTTAATGCTAATAAGTAACTTGCGTAAGTAATTTCATTAAATAATATTACATCTATGTGAAAAATTAATTTAAATCAATAAATTATATATGATAAAATTTTGAATAAATTAATTAACTTACGTAACTTAAATCTGTTAAAATGGTTATGTAACTTTATTAACTTAAATAAAAGGTGTAACTTATGATAATCTTAATTGGCGGTGAAAAAGGTGGTTCAGGCAAGAGCTGCTTAGCTCAAAATATTGCAGTTTATTTGCAGAATAGAAATCGAGACATCTTATTGTTAGATGCTGACCCGCAGGGTACAACGACTGACTGGGTAAAAGAGCGGGAGCAAAACCAAATTTCTAAAACACTCCCATCAGTGCAATGCTCAGGTAATATTAGACAGACACTAATTGATTTGTCAAAGCGTTATCAAGATATTGTCATTGATGCAGGTGGTCAAGATTCTGAAGCCTTACGTTCTGCTATGACTGTTGCAACCCATATGTTGTTGCCTTTTAGACCTAAACGTCGGGATTTAAAAACACTGGCACACATGGAAAATCTGGTGAAAATGGCAAAAGCCATCAATCCTAATTTAAAAGCAAAAGCCGTCATGACACAATGTCCAACTTTGCCCAGTCAATTCCAGCGTATCACCGATGCTAAAGATGCTTGTGAATCCTTTAATATTCCAGCTCTTCAAAATTTCACCAGTAATCGTAATATTTATGATGACGCTGATGAAAATGGATTTACAGTATTTGAAGCCAAAGGTGATACAGATGGCAAGGCTAGCGCAGAAATTGTAGCGATTGCCGAAGAGTTTTTAGGAGAAGTATAATGGGTTTAAGTGATTTAAAGAAAAAAGGTTATAATGCTGATATCTCTGTCGATAGTTTTATTGGTGGGGCGAATACCCATTCGCTACAAAAAGAATCGAAGGCTAAATATATTCGCCAAACTTTTTCACTTACCCAAGAAGTGAGTGATCAAATCGATGAATTACTTGTAAAAAGTAGGGTCGCTCGTGCTAATCGTTCGATAATTGTCAAAACAGCGATTCAGCAGCTAAGCTTTCTTTCAGAAGAACAATTAAATTTAGCAGTTCTCGCAACAAAAAATGAAGAAAGTTAAATAACTTAAATAACTTAAATAACTTAAATAACTTATATCTATTAGTAAATGTTATAACTTACTTTTTATGCATAACTTACATAAGTTACTCTTGGGAAATAAGTTTATTAAGTTATTGAAATTATCTTGTGATTCTTAGTGGGGATCTAATAAATGGTAAAAAAACAATTTCCTATCGGCATCCAAAATTTAGCCGAACTAAGACAAGGTAACTATTATTACGTCGATAAAACGGCCAAAATTATTGAACTAATTAATACTAGTAAATATATTTTTTTATCAAGACCTAGACGGTTTGGCAAAAGCCTGACCCTTGATACTATTGCTGAAATATTTGCAGGTAACAAGGCGCTATTCACTGGATTATATGCTGAACATCACTGGCAATGGGAGCAATCCTATCCTGTTATTCGCATTAGCTTTGATGGCGGTATAGAAGGTTACGATGACTTATCTCTTGCTTTATCGGACATTTTAACGGCTTTAGAAGAAAGATGGCGTATTACTAATAGCTTAAAAACGATTAGTGGTAGGTTTCAAGCACTCATTCAGCATTGCCATGAAACAACAGGGCAAAAAGTTGTCATATTGATAGATGAATACGATAAGCCGATTTTAGACAGTTTGCAGAATTCAGAAAAATCTATTATTGTCCGTAATCAATTAAGGGATTTTTATTCCGTGATTAAAGGTCAAGATGCCCATATACAATTTGCCATGCTCACAGGCGTTTCTAAATTTAGTAAAATCAATCTATTTTCAGGTTTAAATAATCTATACGATGTTACCTTAGATGAAAGATTCTCAGCGCTTTGTGGTTACACCCAATCTGAGCTTGAAAACGTATTCGCTGTAGAATTAGATAAAGTGGATCTTGAAGAGTTAAAAAAATGGTATAACGGCTATAATTGGACAGGTGAAGCAGTCTATAACCCATTTGACGTCTTACTGTTTTTAAGTAACCCACAAAGGCTCTATAAAAACTACTGGGTAGAAACAGGTAATGCAACCTTCTTAATGGATAAACTATTAAATGAAAACATCCATATCCATCAACTGATTGGTAGACTTATTGATAGTCAAAACCTCTCACAATTTGAAATAAGCGATATCAGTATCATCGCCTTACTATTTCAAACGGGTTATCTCACCATTGATAAAATGCTGTTAAAACCCAGTGTACGTTATACCCTAAAATTTCCTAACATTGAAGTACAACAAAGCTTATCGGAATCACTGCTATTAAAATACATCGCCCATGCCAAAGATGATATGTTACTCAAACAAAGTGAACTTTACGAAGCGATTGTTCAGCATAATCTTGATGGCATTGAAAGCATTATCCAAGCATTTTTTAGTAGCATTCCCCATAACTGGCACAGAAATAATCCGATTGCCAATTACGAAGGCTATTGGGCCAGCGTCTTCTACGCACTGTTTGCCAGTTTAGGCTTTCAAACTATCACAGAAGACGCAACAAGTCTTGGTAATATCGACATGACACTCATCGTTGGAGACCACGTTTACATTTTTGAATTTAAAGTCGTGAATGGTAAAAACGATCAACCACAAGGAACTGCCTTAGCTCAAATACAACAGAAGCGTTATGCTGACAAATACACAACACCCAGTCGTATCATTCATCAGATAGGTATAGAATTTCATAGAGAAACGCATACGGTAATATTTGATAGAAGAGAAGGGTAAACTAAATGTACTTAGCCTAAGCCAAAAATTTTACATCATCTAGACTATGTTAATTGTAGCGATTCTCATTGAAAATCCATTACCGTCTATCAAATCATGGAATTAATGCATAAATTCTGTTAGTTATTACACCATTATAAATTTACTTGATAATCACGAAAACCTATTATTTTTCGTGAGTTTGTAAATCAGCGCCAATTCGGCGCTTTTTTATTAGGTTTATTTCACGATAAAGCCAAATAAATCTAAATATGATAAGATGGGGTAATTATCTTTTATCGTGAGAATTTCATCATGAGTTTAATCGGTTATGCTCGAGTATCCACATCGGAAGGAAAACAGTTACTCGACCGTCAAGTCGATGCGTTGAAAGAAATTGGCTGTGAGCGAATTTTTGAAGACAAAGCATCAGGCAGTAATTCTCAACGTAAGGGTCTGGATGATTGTCTCAACTATTTGAGAAAAGGCGATGTGTTGGTTGTTTTGGATTTGGATAGGTTAGGGCGGTTAGCTAGTGATCTTATAAAGTTGATTGATGAACTGGCTGAGAAAGACATTGGCTTTAAAGCCATTAACTCACCAATGGATACGACAACCCCTGCAGGTCGAGCGTTTTTACAAATTCAAGCGGCGTTTGCAGAGATGGAGCGTAATATTATTCGCCAGCGGGTGAAAGAGGGGATTGCGGCTGCTCGGGCTCGTGGTCGTAAAGGTGGTCGACCTAGAATCATGACGGCTGAGAAACTTAAATATGCCCAACATCTGATGGCTGATCAAACCAAAAGCATTCCAGCGATTTGTAAAGAATTGGGCGATATTCCCAGTAGTACGCTGTATCACTATGTGACGGCGAAAGGGGAGTTGAAGAAAGCTGGAGTGGATTTGTTAGCACATGAATAATTATCAGTAAGCATGAGCAAGTTATCTTGACGACTCAGGATTTCATTATTATGATTTACAAAAATGTATTTACAATCCTAAAGACAGTGAGTTAAAGTAGGTTTAAATGAAATTTTCTTGGGATGAGAACAAGGCTGCCAGTAATCTTGAAAAACATGGCATTAGTTTCGATGAAGCCATGCTCGTATTTGCTGACCCATTTCTTTTGATGAATCAAGATAGAATCGAGAATGGTGAAATGCGATGGCAGAGTATTGGAGAAATTGAAGGCATTGCTGTTATTCTGGTTACCCATACTTGGTTTGATGATGACGGTGAGGAGTATATCCGTATTATCTCAGCCCGTCCTGCAGATAAAAGGGAAAAGAAACGTTATGAGCAAAATCGTTACTCGAAGTATTGATTTAAGTAATCCGCCTAAATTAAGCAAAGAAGCAAAGGCTCGTCTTGCTAAATTAAATGAGGCAGAGATTGACTATTCTGATATCCCACCGTTGACGGATGAATTTTGGGCGAACGCTGTTAGCAATCCGCTTTATAAGCCAACCAAACAAATCGCCACGGTACGCATAGACAGTGACGTATTGCTATGGCTCAAGTCTCAAGGCAAGGGCTATCAAACTCGAATGAATGCTATTTTAAGACAGGCGATGTTAACTGAGTTGGCAGAAACGCATTAGTCACCTATGATATCGGCTAGCCCAAGTTTTTGCTTTAAAGCTAGATTTATAAGTTTGTTAGACGCTGTTTGATATACGGGTTAATATACGAAAACAGGGGCTTTTTGCCCCTGTTTTTTTGTGGAAATGGAAGTGTCTAAAAAACCAACGTTTTTTAGACACCTTGACCTTTATCAATTTTAAAAATACTCGACTAAATTCCTTAACGTACTATTTTCTCCGAATTCTGGGGTAACCCCTAACATAGGTATTAATTCTGCAAATGGAATGTATCTTGTTAGAACTGCATTTATATTTATTTGTTCATGCACCTCGACACTTATTTCTAATATGCAGACTGCTTACCCCAATCATAAATACCGCGTTTGTAAGCATAAATCAGCATGATTAAGCCGGCGATAATCATCGGCGCGCTTAAGATTTGCCCTTTGGTCATCCAACCTAATAATATGAATCCTTGGTCAGCATCTGGCTGGCGGAAGAATTCAATGATAAAGCGGCTGATGCCATAGCCTAGTAAGAATACAGCGGAGGCGGCCATACGTGGACGTGGTTTTGATGAATACCACCATAAGAATATAAATAGCAGCAGACCTTCGGCAAAGGCTTCATATAGCTGTGATGGATGACGAGGCAATATGTATTGACCATTGACTTCAATCATCAATTCTTGCAATTGTGGATTGCTCTGTAATTGCTCCATATCAAACGCCGCGGCTTGCGGAAAGTAGGTCAGCCAGTTATAGCCACCGTCTGAGACGCGACCCCATAATTCGCCATTGATATAGTTGCCGATACGCCCAAACAGTAAGCCGGTTGGTACACAAGGAACGATAAAATCGAATACTTGAAAGGTAGTCTTTTTATATTTACGGGCAAAGAACCACATACCTAGCATGACGCCGATAAAGCCGCCGTGGAAAGACATACCGCCTTCCCAGACTTTTAATATATAGGCAGGGTTTTGGAGTAATTCACCGAACTGATAAAACAGCACAATTTACTACCTGGCAATCAACAACTTTACAGCAACCTCAAAAAGACACTCATCTTTGATAGTAATACTAACTTTGCCATTATGAGCATTGGCGATAGCTTGCACAATAGATAAGCCTAAGCCTGTTCCTGAATGCATCGTATTCGTTTTATCATGACGATAGAATCGCTCAAACAGTTTATCGGCTTCAATCTGATTTAATGGTTTGTCTAGACGGTTGGTCATAGTTATTCTTAACCAGAGCTGCTCTGGGGATTGAATATCGTCTTTTGGCGCATTAAGCGAGGTGCTTGAAGT
Organism: Moraxella sp. CTOTU47724; assembly: GCF_032014955.1. Lineage (NCBI taxonomy): Bacteria > Pseudomonadati > Pseudomonadota > Gammaproteobacteria > Moraxellales > Moraxellaceae > Moraxella > Moraxella sp. CTOTU47724. Next base: position 13,774 of record NZ_DALZSV010000040.1, on the reverse strand, counting down.
GAGGACAGTAGCGGATATCATAATAGTGCTATTACTAGCCGCATAATAAATCGCATTTGACATCAGGTTGGCAAACAGCCGTTGCAATAAGCCTTTATCACCTAGTACTGTTTTAAAATCACCCGATTTTTCAAAGATTATCTCACGATCCTCAGCAATCATCTCATAATAATCTATAAGCTTTGTGATCAAGCTCTCTATATCGACATGACTGATTTGCGAATCACTCAGCTCTTTTTGAGTTTTTGCCAGTAATAACATATCGTTAATCATGGCGGATAACTGCTTTAACGTATCATGCTGATGATGCAATTGCTCAATGTATTCGTCGTTTTCTCTTGGCTTAGTTAACATGACTTGCGTTTGCGTACTCAGCGTCGCTATTGGCGTACGTAGCTCATGGGCGATATTGTCTGAAAACCGTGATAATGATTCAAAGTTACTTTCAAGCTTGACCATCATAGAATTATAAGACTCCGTTAGTGGACGTAATTCTAACGGCATATCGCCAACCACAATTCTTTCATCTAACCTTTGAAGATTAATGCCTTTCATCTTTTGTACGATAGTAGCTAGGGGAGCAAAACCCCAGTGTACACTTAGTACTGCTACTGAAACCAATAATAAGGTAATGGCGATAAGTATCAAGCTCAGCTGGCGATTAAACTGGATAAGATATTGATGATGCACATCGATAGGTAGAGCAATAAATGCCAAAACCTCTTGATGTGTAATGATAATGGCTCGGTAATGCCTATTATTTATCTTGATCATAAACTGCTGATCGCGATAGTCCTGCAATAGTTGTAACAAGCTAAAATCTGCCGGTAGATCATTGATGAAATTACTGGGATCGCTGGACAATAAATTGCCGTTTTTGTCTGATATTAACGTTTTTAAATCATAGTCTAACCAAGAAGAATGTAGATGATTGGCATCAATTAGCGCTTGCGACTTTGACACTGTAAAAGGTTCTATGTGATCGTTAAAATTCACCATGCGTTTACGCAGGTTAAAAGCTGCATGGGTAATAATCTCTGAGTCCATTTGCTCAAAGTGCTCGTTAACAGAGCGCTGAACCCATATATAAATAACAACTTGAGAGATAACAACAAATATTGTCAGTAAAAAAACAGTACGCCATAACAAAGGCCAGCGTCGATTCTTAAATTTATCTCTCATTTTATTTTAGATCATCTTTGTTGGTGTCATCGTCGCCCATGCTACTGTCTGCTCCGACATTCAGTGGCTCTAATCGATAGCCCATACCGCGTACTGTGTGAATAAGCTTGGTGTCAAAACCATCATCGATTTTTATCCGTAGCCGTCTTATAGCGACGTCAATGACATTTGTATCACTGTCAAAATTTATGTCCCATACTTGTGAGGCAATCACAGTGCGTGGCAGTACCTCACCTTGACGTTCTAAGAAAAATTGTAATAAAGCAAATTCTTTAGCAGTCAATTTTATATTAGTGTTGCCTCTATATACAGTGCGTTTAGCAATATCCATTTTTAGGTCAGCCATATGTATGACAGAGCTTTTATAGTCTGATTGATTGGCACGCCGCAATAGGCTTTTTATTCGGACAATTAGCTCGGCAAAAGCAAAAGGTTTGGTCAGATAATCATCGCCACCAATTTCAATGCCCTTAATCCGATCGCTTAAATCATCTTTAGCGGTTAAAAATAAAACAGGCGTATGCTTTCCAGCAGCACGGTAGCGCTGTATCAGCTCAAAGCCGCTGACGTCAGGCAGCATCACATCCATCACCACCACACTAAAATCTTCAGTCATTAACGCATGATAGCCATCTAAACCTGTCATGTGATGATCCACGATGAAACCGGCCTCAGTTAAGCCTTTCTTAATATATTCTCCAAGGTTTTTCTCATCTTCTACTAACAGTACTTTCATCGTTGCTTACCTTTATATCATTATAGTTGTCAACAGCGTATCACTAACATTGTTAGCTTATCAGTCATATATTTATCAGGAACCCTTGTTATAACAGTGTTCTTTGGATAGAGACAGATGCTGGTATTTGGTTTTAATGACAAGAAGATGACAATATTATGCTGTTCCTAACGAACATGTAATATCCGTGTCATCTAGCTGTCAGCCACCATTTAGTATTCTAAATCAACACCGCATAGAGGTTTGTCTCTGATACAGACCATCTCTACGAGTGAAGAACTATCGTACTTAAACAGTTTGTTATTTATCTTTAAAGGACCTTATATGAAAAATTATAGTTCATTAAAAAAAGCAGCTTTACTTTCAGTATCGATGTTAGTGGGCATGTCAGCTGCCAATGCGCATACCACAAACTTAGATGCTTCTGTTCTTGGTAATTGTGATGCGCTCACTAGTTTTGCAAGAAACGCAGATCATAATGATGCACAAATGTCCGAAGAGCAAAAGAAAAGTTATGTCGACGCCAGAGTGGCTTGTCAGGTTCAACATCAAGATCAACATTTGCAGTCTGAAAAGTATTTTTTGAAAAAATATGGTAGAGATCGTGATACAAATGCTGAAGCCATATTAAATGAATATATCGCGCATTAAAATCTAAAGCGGTGAGAATGACAGCATTGTAATCTTAACGTCATCTACCAGTCAGAATGATTAATGTATCATTTAGGCTAGTTTAACAGCTATTGAACTCAATAGCCTTTAATCCAAACAATAGGAATTAATCATGTCACAATTTAAATTACTGTCTAAATCAATCGCAATGACGGCCATCGCTCTTGTCGTATCGACCTCAGCTATGGCGCATGACCCTAAAATGCATGCTGAAAAAGATCAAATGAACTGTGAAAAAATGCAAAAGCATATGGATATGATGGGAAAAATGGATCATAGCAAGATGGATATGAAAGATCCTGCTATGAAAGCGATGATGGCTAACATGGGTAAAATGAAGCAAATGTACCAAAAACACTGCGTTACTAACGACAGTAAATCTTAAAAATTTTAGCTCTGTTAAATAGCAGTCAACACTTAACGGAAATAAATTTTTAGGAAAACATATGAAATTTTTATTGGGTGCGCTCTTTACCGTATTTGTGGCAATCGTTAGCGTGTTTGCGATTGTTACCAGTGGCGTTGTCAATGTGGGAGCTGACCAAGAGCATAGCCCAATGATGTTTAGCTTTTTGGAAACCGCTCGCAATCGTTCCATAGCAAATGCCAGTAAAGATATTGTGGTACCAGACTTAGAGAAGGTCGATATCAGTTCTGGTGGCGCGGACTATAAGGATATGTGTGCAGGCTGTCACTTATCTCCGGGAGTGGACAAAACTGATTTTAGCGAAAACTTATATCCAAAGCCACCTAACTTCACTAAGGCTGAGAGCGTCAAACGTTATCAAACAGCGGACGGTGCAAAGCAAAGCTTTTGGGCAATCAAACACGGAATTATGGCTTCGGGAATGCCTGCATGGGGCGCCTCTCATGATGACGCTAGAATGTGGGCAATGGTTGCTTTTATCAGATCGTTACCTGAATTAGATGAAGCTCAGTACACGATGCTAACCACTAGGATAGATGGCGATATGATGGACATGTCATTTGATGGTGATATGAATATGTCGGATGATGGATCTGGAATGCAGCATTAATACTTTCTAGATATGAAAGCCTCCTAACTCACGGTTGTCGCTATCACCAATGTAGTACTGAACAGTGCTGCATTTAATGTTTTTAGTTAAGTACATAAGAATTCAAATATAGGGTGTAAGTTTTTAGAATAGCGAGCATAACAATAGACGTTTAGGAGTAATTTAATGAGACATTACACACATGTGTTTTCTAATGGACATAACTGGTTATCCGGTCGTGTCCTTTTATTGGTGGTGACATCGTCACTCTCGTTAACGCTAGCCGCTTGCAGCCAATCTAATATCAGTGGCTCTGATTCTCAACCAGTAAAGGTTGAACAGTCTGCTGCTCAGAATGCACAAGTACAGAATGAAAGTTCTGCTCCTGCAAATGCTCCCGTTAACAGCTCGTCATCATTACTCAAAAACGTCTCAGCCACGGTTTATAAAGATGCCAACTGCGGCTGCTGCAAAGAGTGGGTAGGCTATGCAGAAGGTAATGGATTAAACGCAACCACGCACGATGTTGCAGATCTATCCTTATTTAAGGAGCGTTATGGCGTACCACAACACATGCGTTCTTGTCATACCACCGTTACCACCGACGGTTTTGTCTTTGAAGGGCATGTCCCTGCTAAACACATGGCTGAATTCTTAGCAAATCCTCCTGCACAAGCTATTGGACTTGCTGTACCGAGTATGCCGGTTGGTAGCCCCGGTATGGAGTATGAAGGTAAATTCATGCCTTATAAGGTAATGCAGCTTAATAAAGACGGCACCACAGAAGTCTATGCTGCTATTGAGTCTCCTCAGCAGCAGCTGTAGTGTTGTCTTAGATGTGAATAGATTCTGTTAAATATCGAAAATATTATAACTATAAGCTTAACCACCATCTCTCAAATTAAATAAGGTTATCATTATGAATAAACAGAACATACTGAACCGCCGACGTTTTTTAACCGGATCCTCTGCTGTCCTTGGTGCCTCCTTGATGCCGACTATTGCTAGTAGCGCATTGGGACAATCGAGTCGCTCAGGCAGTCAGGGCGCTACGATTAATAGTGATCAAAACGTTCATAAAGTACCTGTATTGACAGGGAAAGAGTTTGATTTATACGTCAGTAAACAGTCCGCTATTGTGAACGGCAAAAAGAGCATGGCGACGCTCATCAATGATTCACTACCAGCACCGACGCTAAAAATGCGTGAAGGCGATACGGTGGTGATACGTGTTCATAATCAGATGGATGAATCAACCTCTATCCATTGGCATGGACTACTAGTACCGTTTGAGATGGATGGGGTGCCGGGCATTAGCTTTGATGGCATTCCTGCGAACAGCACCTTTACTTATAAATTCAAATTAAAACAATCAGGCACTTATTGGTATCACTCACACAGTGGGTTCCAAGAACAAACCGGTATGCTGGGTGCCATTGTGATTGAACCTAAAGGGCGTGAGCGTCATCCTATCGACGAAGACCATGTGATCGTGCTTAGTGATTGGACCAGTCGCAACCCGCATAATCTCTTGAAGCTGCTCAAACAGCGCGCCGACTTTGACAACTACCATCTACCAGACTTCAAAAAATTGCTTGCTGATATTGCTAAAACAGATCTGAAAACCGCGTTTGATGAGCGCAAAATGTGGAATCAGATGCGCATGATGCCCACTGATTTTACGGACTTGTCGGGTGAAAAAACCTTTACCTACCTTATCAATGGCAAAACGACCGCAGCTAATTGGGCACAAATCGTCAAAGCAGGACAGCGCGTTAAATTACGCTTTATCAATGCCTCAGCACAAACTATCTTTGATGTGCGCATACCCGGTCTCAAAATGACTGTGGTGGCAACCGATGGCATTGATGTCGCCCCAGTTGCGATTGATGACTTTCGCATTGGCGTGGCTGAAACCTATGATGTCATTGTCACCCCGACCAAAGATGCGCATACCATATTTGCCCAAAACATAGACCGTTCGGGCTATGTCGCAGCAACGCTTGCCACCAAAGAAGGTGCTCGTGCGGCAACGCCTGCTATGGACAAAATTGAATGGCTCACCATGGCAGATATGATGGGTGCTATGGGTGCTAATGGTTATAAAGCTAAGCACGCTAAAACAGAATATGACTTTAAGTCTGATATGCGTGTGGACAGTCCACGTATGAACCTTGACGATCCAGGTATCAACCTGCGCAATATTAATAGAGAGGTATTGAATTATAGTCAGCTACGCTCTGTCGATGAGGCAATATTTGCGGAGCAGCGCAAGCCTACCCGAGAGATCGAGCTACATTTAACCGGTAACATGGAGCGCTATATTTGGGCGTTTGATGGGGTTAAGTTCAGTGAGGCCACGCCGGTCAATATCAAGCCGGGTGAGCGCGTGCGTATTACCTTAGTCAATGACACGATGATGAATCATCCGATGCATTTACATGGGATGTGGAGCGATTTGCGCATGCCTAACGGTGAGTTTCAGGTGCGCAAGCATACTATGATGGTGCAACCAGCTCAAAAAATTAGCTTTGATGTCACAGGAGAAGCTGGTCGATGGGCATGGCATTGTCATCTGCTCTATCATATGGAAGCCGGTATGTTCAGAGAAGTGGCGGTCGTTTAAGCAAATCTTTGGTTGATAGGTGAGAGATGAGATGAAAATATATAAAGTGGGTTTACGGTTCGCTGGGGTATCATCATTGGTATTACTAGCATCATCATTTGCTAATGCTGCTGACCCTGCCACTGCTAAAAAAGACATGACTATGTCAGATATGGACCATAGTAGTATGGACATGTCGGATATGGATCATAGCAAAATGGATATGTCTGGTATGGACATGTCGGATATGGATCACAGTGGCATGGATATGTCAGGCATGGACCATGGCAGTATGGATATGTCAGGTATGGACCATGGCAGCATGGATATGTCAGGTATGGACCATGGCAGCATGGATATGTCAGGTATGGACCATG
>NZ_DALZSV010000040.1:0-7086 GCF_032014955.1 Moraxella sp. CTOTU47724 | reverse complement strand
GCAGTATGGATATGTCAGGTATGCAAGGTGGTAAAGCTCCAGCTGATGCTCGCAGTCCTGACTATTCAAACGGTGTTCCCTATGGACGCTATGGTCAGCCTATGATGATGGGTGATATGCCATTATGGGGCGTTTCTGTAGACGATTTAGGCTATCAGTTTGATGACGATCAGATTAATTATGAGGTTAGTGCTTGGTATGGCCTAGATGAGCGCCGTCTATCTTTACGTAGTGAAGGTAGTGTTCAGACCAAAGATGAGAAAGACATTGATAGTCTGACCTCATTGTCTTACTGGAAGCCGCTAAGTATTTTTTGGAATGGCGAAGCAGGGGTCGCCTATGATACCAAGAATGATAAGCCTGCCATTATGGCCGGTATTGTCGGCACAATGCCTTACTTTATTGAAACAGATGCTAGAGCATATCTCTACACCGATGGTCAAGTTAGGCTTGATCTTGGTGCAGAATATGAATGGCGTTTGAGTCAGCACTGGGTTGTGATACCGGAAGTTGGTCTGTCAGCTTTTAGTAAAGACGATATTGACAATCATATCACCAAGGGATTCAATGAATTAGAGACTGAAGTTAGACTGACTTATGAAACCTTAGGTCGTCAACTGGCACCTTACGTCGGTGTGAGCTATGAGACGGCTCTTGGCAGTGCGCGTGGCCAGCGGCGTCAAGAAAATGAATCGGTTGATAGCAGTAGTTTGACTGCCGGTGTTAAATTCTGGTTCTAACATTGTCAAAATTATAGGAGATATATTATGAATACTTCTGATCAAAACAGCATGAATCATCAAAGCCATCAACAGGGCATGAATCCTTATGTGAAGTTCACTTTGATGATTCTGACGTCTACGATTGTAATGTTTATTATGATGTATTTTAATACCTATCAGCTGGATCATGTTTATTTTAGTGAGACCCGAGCCTATATGGCATTATATATGGGCGCAGTCATGGCGATTATCATGCTCGCCTTTATGAGCAATATGTATAAAAAGACTAAGATTAATTTACTGGTTTATGGAATAAGTGTAGTAATGTTTGCTGTAGGTATTTGGGGTGTGCGTTCCCAAGCAACGGTTGATCAAGTCGATTGGATGCAAGCCATGATACCTCATCACTCGATTGCCATTTTGACGAGCTCAAGAGCAGATATTGAAGACCCTAGAGTACAACAGCTCGCTGACGATATTATTAAAGCGCAAAAGCGTGAAATCGCTGAGATGCAAGCGCTTATTGAAGAGCTCGAATAGACGGCTATATATAGAGGTATGGCAAGCTAAGAAATTGATTATGAAAAAATGGTGATACCTAGTATCAGCGCTATAGTCTTCGCTGGTATCTTTACCTTAAAAGGACAGATTGCACAGATAATTAATGTGATTTTTTACCTACCCCTTCAACTGCAGTAACTGCTCTTTGTTTTACTGTTCTTATTTCAAAACCTCTTATTCCTATATCGAAATGTTCAATATCTGTCGATTGCTATTTTTGAGTGAGAGTGCTTTAAGAGTTGTACTTATTATCAATATTTATTGTCTTCAAGGAGTGGTTTTATGAAACATATTGCCGATGAAAAATCTATCAAAGGTGGTCAGTACGATAAAGTACCGGAAAATTATAGCGGTACGGTCTATATTTGTCCTATGCATCCAGAAGTAAGAGATGTTGAAAAAAGTGACTGCCCAATATGTGGCATGTTTCTTAAACCTGAAGACGAAGTTGCTAAAGATGATAGTCACGCTAGCTGTCATGGAAAGGATACTGATAGTAGCGGAGTAAAATCTGTTAAAGGCGGTAAATACGATAAAGTACCTGCTGATTACGATGGCACGGTATATACCTGTCCTATGCATCCTGAAGTGAGAGACGTTAGAAATAGCGGTTGTCCGATATGTGGTATGGCGCTTGAGCCCGAAACGCTTACTATCGGTGAAGAGGACACCTCAGAGCTTGACGACATGACTCGTCGTTTTTGGATATGTACCGTGTTGACTGTACCGCTATTAATATATGTTATGAGCGGTATGTTTGGAGTTGACTTTAGTCAGTATGGTATACCTTCACAGGTTTTACAATGGGCTGAGTTGGTGCTTGCGACACCTGTAGTGCTTTGGGGGGCCGCCCCGTTTTTCGTTCGTGGCTGGCAATCTATAAAAAGCCGCAATCTTAATATGTTTACTTTGATTGCGATAGGCGTAGGCGCTGCTTATGTTTTTAGTATTGTCGCGACCTTTTTTCCCAATATTTTCCCAGACAGTTTTAGAGACGCTAGTGGTCAAGTCGGAGTCTACTATGAAGCAGCAGCTGTCATTGTAACCTTAGTATTGTTGGGTCAAGTATTAGAGCTCAAAGCCAGAAGCCAAACTTCAGGTGCGATTCGAGCATTGCTTGAGCTAGCTCCACCGACTGCAAGACGTGTTGACGAAAACGGAGAAGAGATCGAAGTCTCGCTTGATGAGGTTGTCAGTGGCGATAAGTTACGGGTTAGACCAGGTGAGAAGTTGCCCGTAGACGGTACAGTGATCGATGGTAATAGTAATGTTGATGAATCAATGGTAACGGGTGAACCAATCCCTGTATCAAAAGTAGCAGGAGATACAGTGACTGGTGGTACGGTAAATGGCACCGGAACGCTATTAGTCGAAGCGGTCAATGTTGGAGCAGATTCAGTATTATCTAAAATTGTACAAATGGTTGCTGAAGCCCAGCGTAGCCGCGCACCTATACAGAAATTGGTAGATAAGGTAGCTGGGTGGTTCGTACCGATCGTGCTTATTTGCTCCGTCATTACCTTTATTGTCTGGGCGATATTCGGCCCTGAGCCCGCTATGACCTATGCTTTGGTTAACGCGATTGCGGTACTGATTATTGCTTGTCCTTGTGCCCTTGGTCTAGCGACGCCGATGTCCATTATGGTTGGTACCGGCAAAGGCGCGCAAAACGGCGTCCTCATCAAAAATGCTGAAGCGTTAGAGAGGATGGAAAAAGTCGATACCATTGTCGTCGACAAGACCGGAACACTGACCGCTGGTAAGCCCGAGCTTACCGCAATTGATGCGCAGGTAGGTCAAGATGAAGACGAGTTCCTCGCATTGGTAGCCTCAGTAGAAAGCGCTAGCGAGCATCCTTTAGCAGAAGCTATCGTTAGAGCAGCTCAAGAAAGATCACTCATTATTCCTAAAGCTACTGACTTTAATTCGACTACTGGCGAAGGCGTACAAGCCGTGGTCGATGGTAAGAAAGTCGCTATTGGTAACTCTAAGCTTATGGAAAGCCTAAATAGTTTTGATAATGAGCTGTCCACTAAAGCTGATGTCCGTAGAAAAGACGGTGAAACGGTAATGTTTGTGGCTATAGACGGTAAAGCTGCTGGTATTATTTCAGTTGCTGACCCTATTAAACCAAGCACTAAAGAGGCTATTTCACTGCTTCATGACGCAGGTTTAAAAGTTGTGATGCTAACCGGTGACAACGAAAAAACCGCGCAGGCAGTCGCCAATAAACTAGGTATTGATGAAGTTCATGCGGATGTCTCACCAGAGGATAAAAACCGTATCGTCAAAGAAATGCAAGACAGCGGTAAATTGGTCGCTATGGCGGGTGATGGTATCAACGACGCACCAGCGCTAGCGCAAGCTAATGTTGGTATCGCTATGGGAACCGGTACCGATGTGGCGATGGAGAGTGCGGGCATTACCCTGCTAAGAGGTGATTTAATGGGCATTGCCAAAGCTTATAAGCTTAGCCACGCCACCATGCGCAATATCAGACAGAATCTGTTTTTTGCCTTTATCTACAATGCACTTGGTGTTCCTATTGCCGCAGGTGTGCTCTATCCCATATTTGGGATTCTGCTCAGTCCGATGATAGCAGCGGCAGCGATGAGCTTGTCGTCATTCTCGGTGATTGCTAACGCGCTGCGATTGCGCCGTTTGAAACTATAATTCTGGTACGGTAAAAAGTGTTCTAAAGCACACTGACACATACTGGTCTAAACAAGATCACAAAATATAAGGATACCGTTATGGGCAGCTTTTCTATTACACATTGGCTGATTTTATTGGTCGTAGTGGTGGTCGTATTTGGTACTGCCAAGCTTAAAAATGCAGGTAAAGATTTAGGCGGTGCGGTGAAGGGTTTTAAAGAAGCGGTCAAAGATGAAGAACCCGAGAATGCTCGCAAAAATCATGTGCTTAGCCATGAAAATAGTACGCCAGCTGCAAGTAATGATTTAAATACGCGTGTAGGTAATCAGGCTGATGATATGGAAATCAGCCCTATTTCCACTGATGACCAGCCTAAAGTATGAAGCGCGCCGCTTATAAATAGCGGCACTAAGTAGTCTATTAATATATGTGACTGTTATGTTTGATATTGGGTTTTCCGAATTACTCTTGTTTGGCGTCATTGCTTTAATCGTATTGGGCCCAGAAAAACTGCCGCAAGCCGCACGTACCGCTGGGCAATGGTATGCCAAACTGCGCCGTACAGTATCCACCCTACAATCTGAAATAGAAGCTGAGCTTGATCTAGCTGAAACACGTCAACAAATGCAAAATGAACTTGCGAAAATCCGTCAGACCGAGTCGGATATGAAGCGCGAATTAGCAGAAATGCGTGGCAGTATGCAAAAGTTTGAGCAGTCACAGAACCAAAGCCTAGACGCTTCACATCAGTCAATCACCCCTTATGATAAAGACCATCAACAGAATACTACCTCCTCGTTCATTAAACAGGAGGCGGATCAGTGAGCCTATTTAAACGGCAAAAAAGTCGACAAGAAAAAATAACAGATATAGAGTTTGAGGCGCCAACAGATACAACACAGAATAGTGAGTCTGGAGATACGTTAGGTACGCTTGGCGATATGCCTATTACCGGACATTTAATCGAGCTGCGTACGCACTTAATAAGAATATGCGTGGTCGTCTTAATTATATTCTTAGTATTGGTGGGATTTTCACGCGAGCTTTATAATCTTTTATCAGACCCATTAGTGGCGCAGTTACCCATCAATTCGACCATGATTGCCACTGATATAACGTCAAACTTTATGGCACCCATTCGCTTAACGATATTCGTCGCCGCATTTTTAGCAATGCCTTATATCCTGTATCAAATTTGGTCATTTGTAGCTTCCGGCTTATATAAAAAAGAGAAGAAAATTGCCATTCCTGTACTGCTATCTTCGATATTTCTATTTTATGCGGGTGTTGCTTTTTCCTACTTTGTCGTACTCAAAGGGGTATTGAAATTTTTTATTATGTTCGCTCCGCAGAACGTTATACCAATGACCGATATTGACAGTTATCTGAGCTTTGCCCTCAAGCTATTTATGGTGTTTGGACTGACTTTTGAGATTCCAGTGGTTACCTTATTGCTGATAATGGCCGGAATCGTTTCTACTCAAATTTTAGAAGATAAGCGTCGTTATATCATAGTCGGCTGTTTTGGGATCGCCGCGGTAGTGACACCGCCTGATGGTGTATCAATGCTGTTGTTGGCGATTCCTATGTGGCTATTATTTGAGCTGGGTTTACTCTTAGCAAAGATATTAATTAAAAATGAACGAAATAATGATTTAGTCTCAGGGAATGAAACATTAGAAAGTAGCTAGCACTACTTAAACACGCCAAGAACCTTTTTTACTTTTTACTTTTTACTTTTTACTAGAGTATGTCAGCGTGAGTACTCTACTTAGCGACGGACTCTAAATGGAACACCCAACTAATAACAACGAAAAAAATGACGGTCTTGCAAATCGACTTAACCAAGAGTGCTACTGCATTACCCTTGATCGTAAAGCGCTTAATACAAGCCTTCAAGATCAATTGGTAGAAACTAGAAACAATCCAATAGGAGCGAACGAGCTTAATAAGCTTTTTTCAGCAACACCCGTGTTCGTTCCCAAAACAGAGATAGAGGCGATGGAGCGAATCGTCAGGGCTATCGAGTCAGCTGCCGAACTGCCATTGTATCAAGAGCAAGTGCTGTCGTGGGCACCAGAAATAGCTGCTTTCGACCCAGGCCCAATAGGGGCCCTCATGGGTTATGACTTTCACTTGGGTAGCGATGGACCTCAGCTCATCGAGGTCAATACTAATGCCGGTGGCGCATTTCTGAATGTGTTGCTCGCTCGCGCACAAAAACGCTGTTGCAACCCCTCAGAGCAAAGCGCTGCAACCAATCAAATGCTAGATAGGTTCGAGGAAGCAGTGTTTGACATGTTCAAACAGGAATGGCAGCGACAGTCCGCTGTTGCTATGCCCAATCGGATAGCCATTGTGGACAATGACCCCGAGAGTCAGTTCATGTTCTTAGAGTTTGAGTTAGCCTGTCAACTGCTCCAAGCTAGAGGTATTGATACTGTGATACTTGATCCCTCTGAACTCGAGTATATCGACGGTACGTTAACAGTCCATGGCCAGAAAATCGATATGATTTACAATCGGCTTGTCGACTTTGCATTTGAGGACCCTGACCATGTATTGCTTAAGCAGGCTTATTTAGAGGGTGCTGTGGTAGTGACACCCAATCCCCGCGTACATGCTATGTTGGCCAATAAGCAAAACCTGACATTGCTATCAGACTCCCAAATATTGCGCTCTTGGGGTCTGGATGAGGCTGCAGTGGAGTGCCTCGAAAGGTCTGTACCGAGGACTAAGATTGTATCAAGAGACGATGCAGCAGAGTTGTGGCTTACTCGGCGGCAACTGTTTTTTAAGCCAGTTGCTGGTCATGGAAGCAAAGGCGTTTATCGCGGTAGCAAACTGACTCGACGCGTCTTCGAAAACATTCTGGATGAAGATTATATCGCACAGACCTTTGTCCCTGCAGGAGAGAGATCACTCAAAATTGATGACATCGTAACAACAAGAAAGGTAGATATACGTCTTTATACGTATGGCGGAAAACTGTTACTACCTGCTGCGCGTGTGTATCAAGGTCAGGTGACTAACTTCCGTACGCCAGGCGGTGGATTCGCGCCTGTCTTTCAGGTGTGATCGTCTAGGTCTTATTTATACCAAACCCAATAATTAAAGCACTGCCCAATGACGAGCAGTGAGCGACTTA
>NZ_DALZSV010000039.1:3785-22381 GCF_032014955.1 Moraxella sp. CTOTU47724 | reverse complement strand
TATCTCATGGCAATCATCACCTTTATGATTCAAATGATGCAAATGAGCGGCTATCAGATTGATTATAAAGGTTGGGTGATTGCCCGTGGTAACGCCAATGGCGGACGCTATGACGGCAACTTTGGGCAAGCCAATCACGCAGGCTATGCGTTTGTGTTGGCACTGTGTGGGGTGATTTATCAACTGCAGCAGTCGTTTCAAGAAAGGTTGAACGCGCCGCAATGGCTGATTGGTCGATACCGACAATATGCGCGGTTTGGCTTGATGGTATTGTTTGTGATATTTACCATCGGGCTTGCCTTGACCCAAAGTCGGGCGGGTCTGGTGATGATGTTGGCGGTGATTCCCATTTTCTTTTTGACCCAGCCGATAGCGTGGAAAAGCAAATTATCGGCTAGCGTTTTTGGTCTTATTGTATTTGTGCTGTACTATATGGGCGCAAGCTGGATTAGTAATTATAGCAGTGCCAATCAGCTTGGGGCGGTGAGCCGTATGGCAGGCGGGCAGGGGAACCGCGCGGCGATGAGCGAACGCGCCATGATGATATTTCATGACCATGTGCTCACAGGGGTGGGCTGGAACAACTACATGGGCGCAAGCGTTGATTATGCCCAATATTTTAAATGGCCAGAGATTGCCGACCATTCCCACAATTTTGCCACCATGATTTTGGCGGAACTAGGTGTGTTAGGCGCGCTATGCTTTGTGCCGATTGTTTGGCTACTGGTACGGGCGATTCATCTGCGCCATAGCAGCGAAAGCGCGATTGCACTGGCGTTTGTCATCGCCAGTATCTTGTATGCCAGTGTCGAATACCCGTTATGGTATTTTCGTTATCTCGCGGTGTTTGCCTTGTTTTTGGCATTGATTGAACAGCGCAACTGGCATTTTGTGTGGCAACCCAAACTAAGAAAAGCCATGTCTGTTGTTATGGTGGGTTTGGCGATGTTATCAGGCTACTATATTTGGCAATATTTTCATCTCAATTATTTGGATTATAATCGCTTTATCAAGCACACCAATCATCTAAACCAAGACAAAGGAATTGACTATCAAAATGACGTGTTTGGCTTTAGTGCCTATCATGACCGCATCCTTGCCATGCAAGTGCCGATTAATCGCCATCAGGCAAGCGTCAAAGAAGCCATCTTTGAAGAGGTGCTAAATACCGATTCTTCCCAGTATAATATATTAGCCTATGCACAGTTCTTAGCCTATAAAGGTGACCAGCAAGCGGCATTAAAACATATCGAAGCGGCTTGTGTCATGGTAAAAAACTTGTCGGATTGTGATAATGTCGAGACCGATTTGGGCAACCTTGCCAAACAAGATCCTGCGACATTTGCAGCTTTATACCGTGAGTTTCAACAATGGCGTGACGCCAACCCTGAAAAAACAGGACTCAAACCATAATGCAGCGAGTAATTTTCTCAGTATGGCAAAATATCGCGTTCCGACTTATCGTGGGATGGTTGGTTGTGGTGGTGTTGCCCGCCTTGCTGATGTGGCGAATGCGCTTTTTGCAGGGGCGCTGGCTCATTACTGAGTTTAACAGTATGGTGTTAGCCACGTTGGGTGTGTTGCTAGTTACCCTTGGTCTGCGCAAACTCACCGAGTTTCCAGGTCAACGCTCCATCAGCTTTGTGTTGCCAACCTTATTGTTGGTGATGATGCTGTTAGGCATGGTGATTATCGTTTTTCGGCTGCCGTATTCGCTATATTATTTTGGCTTATCGGGCGTTATCGGGGTAGTGTTTTTCTTTTTGTCGTTTTTACTTGAGCAAAAAGCGCACCAACCTTATATGGCGTATATTCCACTGGGGCATTGTCAAAACTTTGAAGCAATTTTTCAGATCCATTGGCTGCGTCTTGAAAAACCGCATCTGGATGCCATACAATCCAAAAAGGTGCAAGCGATAGTAGCAGACCTGTCATCGCCTGCACTCGATGAAGACTGGCAGCGATTTTTAACCGAGCAAACGTTACAGGGCAGACCGGTGTATAATAACCGCCAAGTGTATGAGTCTTTGACGGGTCGTCTGCCGATTCATCATTTATATGAAAACGAATTGGGTTCGTTGTTGCCTTCGCAAACCTATTTATGGTTTAAACAACTGATTGATATTATAGCGATTTTATTGGTCTCACCCTTGGTATTGCTGATTGCGCTGATAACTGTCATTGCGATACGGTTGGAAAGTCCGGGTAAGGCTATATTTGTCCAAGAGCGGGTCGGGCAAGGCGGAAAATTGTTTAAAATCTATAAATTTCGCAGTATGCGCTTTGACTCAGAAAAAAACGGGGCAAAACTGGCGCAACAAAATGACCCTCGTGTGACTAAAGTCGGTAAGTTTATTCGTAAAACCCGTATCGATGAGTTGCCGCAATTTTTGAATGTGCTCAAAGGCGATATGAGCCTGATTGGACCGAGACCCGAACAGCTAAGTTTTGTCAAAACCTTTGAAAAAACCATCCCTTTTTATAATTATCGCCATATCGTCAAACCCGGTATTTCTGGATGGGCGCAGGTCACACAAGGGTATGCCAGTGATACCGATGAGACAGCGCTTAAGGTACAGTACGATTTTTATTATATTAAACATATTTCTTTTGCATTAGATATCTTGATTGTACTCAAAACCATTCAAACCATGCTGACAGGTTTTGGGGCTAGATAAACTGCGACAAATAACTTTAGCCATAATAGGTAGTGCACTATGTTAACCAATTCAACCATTTTAGTGACAGGCGGGACAGGCTCATTTGGGCATACCTTTGTGCCGATGACGCTTGAAAAATACAATCCCAAAAAACTGATTATTCTCTCGCGGGATGAGATGAAACAGTGGGAAATGGCAAAACTGTACCAAGGCGACCCGCGTGTACGTTTTTTTATCGGTGATGTGCGTGATAAAGACCGTCTATATAGAGCGCTTGATGGGGTGGATTATGTGGTACATGCGGCAGCAACCAAAATCGTGCCCACTGCCGAATATAATCCGTTTGAATGTGTCAAAACCAATATCAACGGCGCAATGAATTTAATCGATGCCTGTATTGATAAAGGGGTGAAAAAAGTCGTTGCCTTATCGACTGACAAAGCGTCCAGTCCAGTAAATCTATATGGCGCGACCAAATTGGCATCGGACAAACTGTTTGTCGCAGGAAACGCCTATTCAGGGGAGCATGGCACACGCTTTTCGGTGGTACGTTATGGCAATGTCATGGGGAGTCGTGGCTCGGTGATTCCGTATTTTCTATCCATTAAAGACAGTGGCGTACTGACCATTACAGACCCGCGTATGACCCGTTTTATGATTTCGCTTGAGCAAGGCGTGGAACTGGTTTGGCATGCATTTGACGACATGGTGGGCGGCGAAATTTATGTCAAAAAAATCCCCTCCATGACCATGCCAGATTTGGCAACTGCCGTTTCTGCCACTGCTGAGCAAAAAATCATTGGTATTCGTCCTGGCGAGAAATTGCATGAGCAAATGATTAGTGCCGAAGATTCTTTTCACACCTACGAATATCCTGAGCATTTTAAAATCTTGCCCGCAATTAATGGCTGGGATGAGACGCCTGAGCGTATCAAAGATGGTGTTAAGGTGCCAGAAGGCTTCGTGTACGCCAGTGATAATAACAGTGAGTGGATGACGACTGGACAACTACAAGAATGGATTGAAACCAACAAAGCAAAAATTGGTAAAATTTAATCGCTAACCCTTGATAACAAAACCACTTAATAACAAACACCTTTGGGCAAATATTATGGCAAATCAATTTATCCCTTATGGTCGTCAGCATATCACCCAAACTGATATTGACGCAGTGGTTGCCGTGCTACAGTCTGATTTTTTGACCCAAGGTAGTCAAGTACCGGCGTTTGAAGAACGAGTCGCTACCTATACGGGGGCAAAGTTTGGCGTGGCGGTGAATAGCGCGACGTCAGCACTGCATATTGCTTGTTTGGCATTGGGGCTTGGTCAAGGTGAAAAGGGCAAAGACGACTGGCTGTGGACCACGCCGATTACCTTTACCGCATCTGCCAACTGTGGATTGTACTGTGGTGCTAACATTGATTTTGTGGATATCGATCCGCTAACGCTCAATATGTCAGTGGAGGCGCTAGAAGCCAAGTTGAAAGTTGCCAAAGCTGAAAACCGCTTGCCAAAAATAGTCATTCCCGTGCATTTCACCGGTGAGCCCTGTGATATGGCGGCCATTCATGCGCTATCACAGCAATATGGCTTTAAGGTTATTGAGGACGCCTCCCATGCCATTGGTGGCAAATACCATAATCAACCAATCGGCAACTGTGAGTTTAGCGACATTACTGTGTTTAGCTTTCACCCTGTCAAAATCATTACCACCGCAGAAGGCGGACTGGCAACAACGAATGACCCCGTGTTGGCGGAAAAAATGCAGTTGCTCCGTAGTCATGGTATCACCCGTGATGCCAATCTAATGACCCACGAACCTGACGGTGGTTGGTATTATCAGCAAATTGATTTGGGCTTTAACTATCGCATGACCGAATTGCAAGGTGCATTGGGGGTCAGTCAAATGACAAAGTTGGATGAGTTTGTGGCTCGCCGTCATCAGCTTGCCAAGCGGTATGATGACTTACTCAAAGACTTACCGATTATGTTGCCTTATCGCAATCCTGCTAATTATTCGGGGTTTCATTTATATCCCATTCAACTAACAGCAGACAGTGGCAAAACGCGTAAGCAAGTGTTTGACAGTTTGCGGGCGCAAAATATCGGGGTGAATGTGCATTATATTCCAGTGCATACCCAGCCTTATTATGCCAAGTTGGGCTTTAAACAAGGCGATTTTCCCCATGCCGAGAGCTACTATGCACAAGCCATTAGTTTGCCATTGTATTATGACTTGAGCGAAGCCTCTCAAGCGCAAGTGGTCAATGCAATTTATCAGGCATTAGCATAATGAAGGTCTGTATCATCCCTGCCCGTGGGGGGAGTAAACGCATTCCGCGCAAAAACATCAAAGATTTTTGTGGCAAACCCATGCTGGCTCGTGCCATTGAAACGGCAAAAAACAGCCAATTGTTTGAGCAGATTATCGTCTCCACTGATGATGGCGCTATTGCCGATATCGCTCGACACCATGGTGCTACTGTCAGCCGAAGACCGGCCGAGCTTGCCGATGATTACGCCACTACTGCTGCGGTGATTCGGCATGTGCTGCAGAGCATGCCAAAAGCTAGCCATATCTGCTGTCTATACCCCTGTACGCCGTTATTAAAATCGCAGTATTTAACCGACAGTTTTGAGCGCTGGCAGTCATCCAACAGTTTGTATTGTTTTCCGGTTTTAGAATTTGAATCCAATGTATTACGCTCACTAAAATTAAGCGATGCCGGTGAAGTGTCGAGCATGTTTAGCCAACATGAGCTCACCCGAACCCAAGATTTGACGCAGGCTTATTTTGACGCAGGGCAATTTTATTGGGGCAGTCGTGAAGCATGGCTCAGCGAGGATAAAATCCATAATCATGCCCTAGGCTATGTGTTGCCAAAATACAGCGTTGTTGATATTGATGATGAAAATGATTGGCGATTTGCTGAGCGTCTATACCAAGCGCAATTGGCGCTAGCATGAAGATCGTGGTCCGAGCAGACGCAAGTTTAACGATGGGTAGCGGTCATATCATGCGTTGTCTCACGCTCGCTGACCGGTTAAAACAGCAAGGGCATGACATCTCGTTTATTTGTCGTCAGCATGACGGGCATTTGGCGGATTTGATTGGGCAAAAAGGTTTTGCTGTGCATCTGTTAGCCAAAAGTGGGATTGCAGATTTTATCAAACAGCATGCCCATAGCGAGTGGCTAGGCGCCAGTGAAAGCGATGATTTTGCTGAGTGTAAACCCATCTTGCAAGCGTTAAAGCCAGATTGGCTGATTATCGACCATTATGCGATTGGCAAAAATTGGGAGCAACAAGCTAAACGACTTTTGCCAAACCTTAAAATTTTAGCCATTGACGATTTAGCCGACAGAACGCACGACTGTGAGATTTTGCTCGACCAAAATTTTGGGCGAAAAAACGGAGATTATCAACCGCTTGTGCCAAGTGATTGCCAGCGACTACTAGGTACACGTTATACACTATTACGGGATGAGTTTGCCAACTGGCGAGCGATAAGCCTAAGCAGACGTAAAAGCGTACAGCCGCCCAACAATATATTGGTCAATCTTGGCGGTGTCGATAATGATAATGTCACACTCAAGATTTTGCAAAGTCTCAATATCTTTGTCCAACAATCTACGCAAGCATTTAACGTGACTGTCGTCATGGGCAAAACCGCGCCGCATATCGAAAGTGTACAAAGGTTTGCTAAACACGCAAGTTTTGCGTGTGCGGTACTTGTCAATGTGACTAATATGGCGCAATTGATGGCAAATGCTGACCTTGCAATTGGGGCAGCAGGAAGCACCACCTGGGAGCGCTGTTGTTTGGGCTTACCGATGGTGCTGATCGTGCTTGCCGATAACCAACAGGTGATTGCCAAAGCGTTGGCGGATAAAAACCTGGTTAAAGTGGTAACTGACATGGCTACATTGGATGAGCAACTGCCCCGCTTGTTGAGCGAACTGGTCGACAATTATGGAAAATTCAGCCGCCAATCTGCCAAGTTGGTCGATGGGCAAGGGGCTAAACGGGTTGCGCACTGGATTGAATTTGCGAAAAAATTTCAACATTGTCAACTGCGACAAGCGACCCAAGCCGATAGCCAGATGATTTGGCAATGGCGCAATCACATCGATGTGCGCCAGTGGATGTTTGGACAAGATGAAATTGCCCTTGCTGACCATGAAAAGTGGTATGGCAAACAGCTTGACCGTGCCAATGTGCATTTGCTGATTTTTGAAACGGATGGGAGTAAAGGCGGTGAGCCGATGGGGCTAGTCAATGTTACCCAAATAACGGTGGATAAATACCAGACGCTGCAGTTGGCAAATGCATCAAGCCCGAATGAAAAAACCGCCAGTTGGGGGTTTTATTTATCCCCTAATAGCGCAAAAGGGCAGGGGCTTGGCTTTGCATTGGGGGTTTTGGCGATTGCACAGATTTTCAATACCACAGATATTGGCAAAATCACCGCGCAAGTGCTGGCATATAATACCGCGTCACTGGCGTTACATCGTAAATTGGGATTTAGCGAAACAGGCGTATTAAAACAGCATTTTGGCGTGGGTGAAAAAGTGTATGATGTGGTTGAGTTTGAATTAAAATCGCAAGATTTTTTATTTTAGGGGTGGGTCTGAGTGGGGTATATATGAAAAAAACGGGGTGTCTATGAATCAAAATATGAATCAAAATTTCAGCATTAACAATCGCCCAATCGGCATTGACCATGCGCCATATATCATTGCTGAAATGTCCGCCAACCACAACGGCGACATCAATAACGCTTACCGTATCATTGACATGGCAAAGGCGTGCGGTGCTGATGCGGTCAAAATGCAAACTTACACCGCAGATACCATCACCCTCAACAGCACCGCCGCTGACTTCCAAATTCATGGGGGACTGTGGGACGGGCGTACCTTATATGACTTGTACCAAGAAGCTTACACGCCGTGGGACTGGCATAAACCATTGTTTGAGCACGCCCACAAAGTCGGTATCACCATGTTTAGCTCACCGTTTGACTTGACTGCGGTGGATTTGCTCGAGGATTTGAACGCCCCAGCGTACAAAATCGCTTCGTTTGAAGCCATTGATTTACCGCTTATCAAATATGTAGCAAGTACTGGCAAACCGATGATTATCTCCACAGGGATGGCGGACCAAACCGAAATTGCCGAGGCGATTGCCGCCGCTCGTGATGGCGGCTGCAAGCAGCTTGCGTTATTGCACTGCGTGAGTGGCTACCCAGCTCCCGCACAGGACTATAACCTGCGTACCATCACCGATATGCAGCGCCGTTTTGGCGTGCCGATTGGCTTATCCGACCATACGCTTGACAACACCACCGCCGTGACAAGCGTGGCATTGGGGGCGTGTATCATTGAAAAACACGTCACCCTAGACCGCAATGGCGGCGGGGCGGATGACAGCTTTTCACTGGAAAAAGACGAACTCACCGCGCTCTGCCGTGATAGCAAAACCGCTTGGCAGTCGCTCGGACAAGTCGATTATGGGCGAAAATCAAGCGAAATCGGCAATGCGCAATTTCGCCGTTCACTGTATTTTGTCAAAGACATGACGGCAGGGGATGTGATTGATGAAAGCTGTATCCGTAGCGTTCGCCCTGGTTTTGGGCTTGCCCCGAAGTTTTATGATGAATTAATGGGCAAAAAAGTGATAACGGATATCCAAGCCAATACCGCTACCTCGTGGGATGTCCTTGAAAGGTAATGTTAAATAAAATCAAACGTTTAACACACTCTGCCTTGCTCAAAGACAGCCTGATTTATGTGGTGGGCGAGATGACCGCCAAAGCTGTGCCATTTTTGCTATTGCCCTATTTGACACGGGTCTTAGGCACCACGGGCTTTGGTGATTTGTCCTATTATTTATCGCTCACGGCATTTATTGTAATCGCCATGAGCCTGTCGCAAAATGGCGCTTTGACCCGTTATTTTTATGTGTATGGCAGGCATGGGCTGGGCAATATCTTATTGGCAGGCGGGCTATATAGCGTGGGCGTGCTGCTGATTGGCACAGCGATTAGTTGGCTGTTACATAGCGAATTGCTATTTTACTGCTTTTTTACTGCCTTTTTGCAAACCTTGGTGCAAAACCAACTGGCACTGCGGCAATGCCAAAAGCGCCCGTTTAGCTATCTCACCATCCAACTGGGCTTAGCCTTGGGCAATTTGCTATGGACGGTGCTGATTTTTCAGTTTTTTGCGGGCGATACCACGGATAAAGTTGCCCAGCGTCTTATCGCGATTATCTTGGCGCATGGGTTTACTTTTGTGGCAGCGTTGGCGTGGGCAAAATACCAATTTGCTATCAAATTTCGCTTTACCCCAAAACGGCTCAAACTGGGACTGGGTTATATTTTAACCCTAGGCTTGCCGCTGCTGTTACATGGGTTAAGCTATACCATCAAAGGGCAACTTGACCGAGTGTTGATTCACGAGCGGTTTAGCAGTCATGAGCTAGGCGTATATTCGGCAGGGGTGCAAGTCGCTAGCAGCTTGACCATTGTGATTATGGCGGTCAATTCTGCGCTGGTGCCTCACTTATATGAACGGCTAAAATCGCAGCGCATGACAGTGATGCAATTGCATCGACTGTTTTGGCTGAGTTTGATGGTGCCTGTTATATTGACTGCCATGGCTTGGGCGATGCCGTCGTCATTGATGGCGTGGTTATTGGGGGCAGATTTTGCCCAAAGCCAGTATTATGTGGTGATGTTTGTACTGGCGTTTTCGCTGATAATTCCGTATTTATTGTTGGTGAATTTTTTGTTTTATCATGCCAAAAGCGCGCAAATTTCGCTGTGTTCCGTCATCTCAACGGTGGTGTATTTGGTTGCCTTGTGGGTGTTAAGTGGCGTATCACTGGCGGTGGTGCCGTATGCGACTATTATTAGTGGCGTGGTGATTTTGCCGCTGTTATATTATTATACGCTGCAGGTGGAAAAGGTCAAAAAAACGCCATGAATCTTATTCTTTGTATCACCCCCTTGCAAGTGTTGATTGCCAAGCAAATTATTAAGAAGCACAGTACCCCCTTTATAGGGCTTTATTTGCCGTATGGCGCCCATTCAAAAAGCGAGCCCAAACACCGTTATTATTTTGACCAACTTGAGCGGGTCTGCGAAAAATCCGCCTTTATCGAACTGAACAATAAAACATGGGGCGAACGTTTTGCCACCCTAAACCACATCAAAACCACACTTAACACGCTTGATATTTGGCAAAAACCTATCGAAAACGTCTATCTTGCCAGTATTGACGTGTTGTTTTTGCAATATGTTATTTCTAAAGTAACATTCCAACAGCTGTATACCTTTGATGACGGCACCGCTAATATTTTCCCCAATTCTAGCTATTTTCAACCGTTACCAAAATCCTTGCCATTACAACTGTTTAAACACGCCGTGGGCATTACTTATCCCAGTATCCCTAGTATTTTGGCTATCTCCAAAAAGCATTTCACCATTTTCCCCCAGGAAAAAAATATCATAGACGCTACCGAGTCTGTTTATTTGTTTGATAAAGTAGACAATCAGCCTGATAAAAATTTGCCGGTAAAACGGCTGTTATTGGGGCAAGCCCTCGACAATTTTATCGGTGACAAAGCTTATGCTGATATTGTAGAAACAATGGTCAAGGCATTTCACCTTGACGCATTTTGTCCCCACCCGCGAGAAAATTTGGATTTTAGCCATCTTTTGCCAGTGATTCATAGCGATAAAATCATTGAAGATTATCTAAGCGAGGCATTGCAACAAAACCCCCATCAACGCTTTGAAATTTATACCTTTATCAGCACTGCTGTGTTTTCGATCAAAGAATTTCCCCGTACCCAAGTATTTATGGTGTATACCCAAGCGCTGTGGGATAAATTCCCTGATGCGTATCAGTTTCTTGCCAGTCGTGGTTTTACCCTCATTAATTTAGATGACGCAGATAATCTAAATGGGTTCAAAGGGTAACTGCATGAAAAAACACGCCTTACTTATACAAGCCCACCAAGATATCAGTTATTTTATTAATCTGGCGAAAATTCAGCCCAACGTCAATTTTTATGTGCATATGGATGCTAAATCTAATTATTTTCCTGAGGCTGAGACTGCACAGCTAGCCAATGTCGTTTTGCTCAGCGACAGGGTATCGGTGCGTTGGGGCGGGTTTAGCCAAATTGAAGCAACATTAAAATTGTTTGAACCAGCGTTTGCCAATGAGGACAATGCTTATTTTCATCTGGTAAGCGGTGAAGATGTGGTGTTACAACCATTTGAAGTGATAGAAAAACAGTGGCAACAGCGGTTTGATTTTCAGGCGATGATGACCTGTGAGATGGCGCCACAGTATGCCTATCGCTTTATTATGGACAGTCCCCATGCCGACAGCGACTGGCAACGGCAATTGACGGGTAAAATCATCACCAAACTGCAACAAGGCGTGGCAAAAATAAAAACTTATCACTCACCCATTTATTTTGGCTCACAGTGGTTTTCAGTGACGCGTGCAGACTGGGAAAAAATTATGCCTTTTACCGATGAATACAGTGATTTTTTCCGTCACAAGCTGGTGCCCGATGAACACTTTTTTCAAACCCTAATTACTGAAAAATTAACCAATCAAATTCGCCTAAGTAATGATAACCGCCGACAAATTATTTTTGACAAAAATGTAAATAATGGTAATAGCCCGATTTATTTGGATTTATTAAAGCTTGAGCAGGCGAAATTTAATGGCTATTGGTTTGCCCGTAAAGTAAAAAAGGATGTGGCATTGACTTGGCTGGGTGAATTAACATGAAATTTTCTGTACTGATGTCGCTGTATGACAAAGAAAACCCTGAATTTCTAGCCGAATGTCTAGCCAGCCTGGTCAATCAAACACGCCAAGCCGATGAGATTGTTTTGGTTTTTGATGGTCCAATCAATTTGGCATTACAAAAAGTGGTACAAGAGTTTAAGCCGCAACTGCCGTTAACGATTATCGCTTTAATAAAAAACGTCGGGCTTGGACAGGCTTTGAATGCAGGTCTAAACGCTTGTCAACATGACTGGGTCATGCGTATGGATACGGATGATATCTGTGTGGCTAACCGCTTTGAGCAGCAAATCAACTTTATCCAAAATCATCCCGAAATTGACGTGTTGGGCGGGCAAATCATTGAATTTGAAAAGCAGCTATCACAGGGGAAAAAATCTCGCACGGTGCCAACCTCACACGAGGCAATTTTTGCCTCAGCCAAGTCGCGCAATCCCATCAACCACATGACGGTTGCCTTCAAAAAATCAGCGGTACAAGCGGTCGGTAGCTATCGGCATGCGCCGCTGTTTGAAGACTATGATTTGTGGGTGCGGTTGTTGGTCGCTGACTATCAGTTTGCCAATTTGTCCGAGGTGCTGGTGTATGCACGGGCAGGGGATGCGATGTATGAACGGCGCGGGGGCTTGGCGTATGCCCGTTACGAGTGGGCTATTCAGCAAAGCTTTTATCAACAAGGGTTTTTGCATATTGCGCAACTGCTTAAAAACCTCGCCATTCGCTTACCGGTGCGATTATTGCCAAATAGTTTACGCAGTTTGGTTTATCAAAAACTGCTGAGAAAATAACTTAGCGTCGAATGACCTTGCGATTGGGACTTAAACTGTTGACCATCTTTTCAGACAATGGCAAAACTTCTCCACACATCAGTCCCGCCAACAGCTCACTACAAATCGGGGCATAAGCATAGCCTTTTGACCCCAATGCTGAAAAGCTCCAGACTCGGCTGGTGCTTTCATAACCCGCTTGCCACACCTGCCCAACTAGGGGTAGATAATCCACGGTTTGGCTACGGATAGTGGCGCGACCCTGCCAATGGGGGATGTTTTTTTCGACGGTAAATATATCGGTGTTATTGACCAAATCGGGCACCGCATCCGCCAAATCTGCCACATTCATCTGATGGTCAGCAACTGCTGGCGTGGTATCCAAGGTATCCCTGACAAAACTTGCCCCAAGCATGACATGGCGTTTACTGTTTTCGTTAAAACTGGCGTAATAACTGCCATACTTTAACGGCAGTTTTGGCAACTGTGCTTTATCATGCTCATCGACAGCAAACCACGTCACTTGCCCACGGCTGTGATTAAAGCGTTTGATGGTGGGTAGAAAATCGCAGGTGTCTAAAGCCATGCACAAAATCACATGGTCAAAAAACTGCTGACGCTCAGTGAATGTTAATAGCACTTGGTCGCAATCTTGCTGAAAATAGGCTTGCTGAAAACAGGTTAATTCCTCAGTTTGAAAGCTGATATTGGGGTGGCCTAAAACAGCATTGGCAAAGTTTGCGGTAGTGATTAACCCGGCATTGGGCAAAAATATCGCTTGCCCAACCTCATAACCGACTTTTGCTTTGGCTTGTTCAGCAGTCAATAAACGGGCAAATTCAATGGGAAAATCTTTGACTTCATCAAGTTGTAAGCGATTGTGTGAGAGTAAATCCAAACAGCCGGTGGTTTGTAGGATTTTAATACCGGTTTGTGCGGTCAAATAAGGGTAAAATCGACAGCTTGCCAAATAACCAATCGCATGTAGATTGGTTTCAAGGCGTTTTAGGCTGGTAAGTTTTGGTGCAAGAAAACCGCGGATGTTGCCTGATGCCCCTGCCAATGGTTGCGCTTTATCAAAAATGGTGACCTTGTGTCCACGGGCGGCTAAGGCATACGCACTGCTTAACCCCGCTACCCCAGCCCCAATCACCGCCACAGACAGCGGTTTTGTGATGGCTGAAAAATTGGGTAGTTCAAAGCCTTTAACGTTATTGGCTTTTCGACGCTGACGACGTCGGGATTCAAACGTGTCAGTAAAGGGTAGGGTGACAAAGAATGGTTTAATTTTTTTGTTATAGCGAAAATAAAGCTCGCAAAAATTGGCGGATGTTAACTTAGGTTGAAAGCTTGCGGTGAGCATTTCTCGCTTTTTGCCAAAGCCTTTACGTTTGGCTAAAGTAAAACCGTGATGTTTTAGCCCCTGTTTGACTGCGCTTGCCACGCTAAATGTCGCCAAAGTCGTGTGAGGTTTGGATAATCTTGCGATTTGAGCCAATAAATCCTTTGACCAAAGCTCTTGGTTACAGCTCGGCGCAAACCCATCAAGCAGCCACGCATCGACTTTACCTTGCCCAGTCACTTGCGACAAACTACTCGTCGCATCGCCAAGCCATAAATCAATCGTCAATCGTTCATCAAACCAGTTCAAACGATGGCAGCCAGCCAGTGGCGGTGGATAGTTGTCTATGAGCTGTTGTGATAACCCAGCAAGCGCTGTCCAGACGCTCAGCGCTTGTTCAAGGTCAGTTTTGCGTAGGGGAAATTTTTCGGTGGTAATGATATGTAAATGGCTGTGATTGTCAGGTCTGATTTGTTGCCACAGTTGCCAAATAGCCAAGATATTAAGCCCTGTGCCAAAACCAATTTCACCGATGACAAATCGTTCAAAGTTCCGCAAATTAGCGAGGCGAGTGGCTAAGTTGTTGCCATCAATAAAAACATGGCGAGATTCTGCCAAGCCATCCGTTTTGGAAAAATAAACATCATCAAATTCGCTAGAGCGGGGGACAGTCACGCCGTTATCGTCTAACTGCCAGTGCAGTTTGGCGGTTTGAATGGTTGATAGTGGGGTGCTACTTTTGCTTGAGCTTGTGACAGGACGTTGGCTAGATTGTGACATCAGTGACCCATAATAAATAACTAAAAGTTAGTGCTAAGTAAAATATTACTAATACAAGGCTTGAAAACAGCGATTAGGGGGTATAGCATAACTGATTTTTTATCGTTGCAACATGGCATGCAGCTTTTTTTGGGTGTGGTAACAACATGAATCAATCAAGTAACGGGCGTTATAACCTAATCACCGCATTGGCAATGATTGTGGGGATTGTGATTGGCTCAGGGATATTTTTTAAGGCAGACAATGTTTTAAAATATACAAACGGCAATGTGGCGTTGGGGGTAGGGGTTTTTGTATTGGCGGCGGTGGCGATTATTTTCGGTTCGCTATCGATTGCTGAACTGGCAAAACGTACCGATGCACACGGCGGCTTGATTGGCTATGCCGATGAATTTGTCAGTCCACATTTTTCTACGATGATTGGCTGGTTTCAATTGTTTTTGTATTACCCGACACTTGGCGTGGTGGTGACGTGGGTAGTGGGTATTTACACCGCCCTGTTATTTGGGGTAAAAGAGGCATCGCTTGAATTACAAATGGGCATCGGGCTTACGTGGTTTGTCATTTGTTATCTGTTTAATGTGATGGCAGCGGTGTTTGCAGGGCGTTTTCAAGTCTTTGCCACTGTCGTTAAATTAATTCCGTTATTTGTGCTAGGGTTGATGGCGTTTTTATATGGCGACCCTGTGGCTGCGTTAACCCATCCAAGTGAATCTGCGCGTCAAGCGACCCAGTCTTTGGCATGGCTCGGTGCCATTGGTCCGATTGCGTTTTCGTTTGATGGCTGGGTGGTCTCTACCAGCATTTCAGGGGAAATCAAACATGCCAAACGTAATTTACCCATTGCCTTAGTCGTCGCGCCTATGTTGATTTTATTGGGCTATTTGCTGTATTTTGTTGGACTTACCTCATATCTAGGTGCCGCAAAAGTGATGGCATTGGGTGATGAAAGTGTGTATGTGGTGGCGACCCAGTTATTTGGCGAAACCGCTGCCAAAGCCTTTTTGGTATTTGTGGTGATTTCGGTGATGGGTACGGTGAATGGCTTGGTATTAGGGCTGATTCGTCTGCCGCATTCTTTAGCGCTCAAATCATTGATTCCGTTTAGCGCGCAATTGCGTCAGGTCTCGCCTATCTATCAGCTATCGGTTGGTTCAGCGCTGCTAGGTTTTGCCTTATCTATGTTTTGGGCGGCTGTGCATTATGCGGTGATGAAAAGTCAGCTGCTAGGCGATATGGATATTTCAGAAATCGCGATTGTGGTGAGTTACTTGCTGTATTTGGTATTTTACTTTGCTGTGTTTCGATTATGGCAACAAGGTCATATCAAAAGTATGTTACTGGGTGTGATATCGCCGATTTTGGCGGCATTGGGCTCATTGATGGTAGTGTTCGGCGGTATGCAAAATCCGCTGTTTTTGCCTGTCTGCTTACCGATTTGTGCGCTTGTGCTGCTGCTTGCCTACCTTTACAGTCGCTATCTGAACAGTTAATAAGTGCCTTATGTCAAGTGCATTGCGTCAACTTTTTGGATAACGCTAAAAACTGCGCCACGCCTTGTCCGACGGCTCGGCCTGTGGCAAAACAAGCCGTTAGCAGATAGCCACCCGTTGGCGCATCCCAATCAAGCATCTCGCCACAACAAAATACATAAGGATTGGATTTTAGCGCAAAGTCCTCGGTTAATGCTGTGCGTTTTACCCCGCCGCCACAGCTAATCGCTTCTTCAATCGGTCGAAAACTATCGAATTCTACCGTTAACTGTTTGATTGCTTTTGTCATTTTATCGGCATCATGCCAGTGCGTTTTTGCGACGATTTCTCTGAGTAAGGCGATTTTGACAGGATCAAGGCCTGCCTTTCGCCAAAGGTTAGCTAGCGATTGTTTTTTGGGGTTTTTTAAACTACTCAATAATTTTTCGTCAGCCACATCAGGCAGCAAATCAAGTTGTAGTGATACCTTGCCCGTATGATTTAATTGCTCACGCATGGCACGATTGAGCCGGTATATCAGCCCGCTTTCCATGCCATACTGGGTGAGAATAATGTCGCCAAAACCCTGCTCAATTTTGCCATCGGGCAATGTCACCTGGGCTTTCACGCGTTTTAATGCTTTGCCAAAATCGCGGTGCAAATGCGCTGACCAAGGCTGCGACAGTGGGCGACAGATACCGACATTGCTGGCATAAAACGGCGTCAATTCTGTGTCGCTGAGCCATGCCTGCCACTTGCCATCACTGCCGAGCCGCGACCATGACATCGCGCCCGTTGCCAACACAATCGCATCAAAGCTTTGGCTAACAGTCAGATTACCGCTTTCATGCGCTACCGAAAAAGTTGCTTGCTTGCCGTCAATGTCGTCACAGCTATGCCGATAAAAAAACGTTATGCCGTCCTGCTGCAGCGCTTGCAACCACGCCCGCAGCAGTGGCGAGGCTTTCATCATGGTAGGAAAGATGCGACCTGTCGAGCCAACAAAAGATTCAATCCCTAAGCGGGTCATAAAATCACGGATATGCATCGCATTAAAATCTTGAATATGCGGCGTTAACCAATCGTCGGGCTGATAACGTGTGACAAAGGTATCAACGGGCTCAGCGTGCGAGATATTGAGTCCAGATTTACCGGCCATCAACAGTTTGCGGGCAGGGGATGGTTTTTGTTCAAATACTTGGATTGTGACATCAAACTGGCGCAGATAATCTGCCGCCATCAGGCCAGCAGGACCTGCACCAATGATGGCGACGGTGGGCTTTTTTGGGAGGTCGGCTTGGTTATTTGGCATCATGGCAAGTCAATGTTAGGCTTATAATAGTAGGCTTGTAAAGTCGACTACCAACGACCTTTACGCCCTGCGACCAGCCAGCCCAGTGCGATACCAAGTATCCCACTGAGTAATGCAGTGACCGCACCGTAGATAAAAATCTGTCCACTGCGCTCATTGACAAGCACTTTGACCTGCGTATTTAAACTATCGACTTGGTTTTGTAATTCAGCATTTTTTGCCAAGAGTTGTTGGTTGGCGTTGGACAACTGGCTGTCAGTGGGCTGGTTGAGCTGGGCAAGGGTAGGTTGTTTGGGGTTTTGCATCGGTGAGGTGCTACTGGCAACGCTCGAGGCAATCTCTGGCTGTTTGGCGAGTGGTTGTCCTGTTTTTGGGTCAGTGACGATAACTTGCGGTGCTGCATGGGTCAGGCTCGTTACCTGTAATACCGTCAATAACACTGCGCCGTTTGCCAACCTGCCCACCAATTTTTTCATGCTTACCACCTATCACCACCCAGACTTTGCCAATTATGTACTGCAAACAACTGTTAAACCCAACATTAACTCACTGATTTAGGAAAAACTTGGATAAAAGGTTTGATATCCACATGACTATACACACCATTTAATAAGTAAGGCTCTTCACTTGCCCAAGCTTGCACGGCTTCATCGCTGTCAAAATCCACGACCAATACACTGCCACTCATTTCAGGCTCTCCATGCGCAATGGGCGTAGGGCCTGCGATGATTAGACGGTGCTGTTCATCTAACTGCGTAAGACGCTCAAGATGAGCCGGGCGAAACTGTTTGCGTAGCTCAAGGCTATCAGGGACGTCATGACCGATAATAATATAAAGTGCCATCTATATTCTCCTTTAGTTTTTTCCTTTATCATTGGTTTGTTGCTGTATATCTGGATTTAGATGGTTTTTTAAGAACATAAATTGCCCGATTAAAAACACCAACATCACCGGTATCCATCCCCAGCTTTTAAAATTAATCCAGGTATCGTTGTTGGTAAAAAACGCAAAATAATATTGCAAACCTGCCATCAGTAAGAAATACCCTGCCCAAGCGAGGGTGAGTTTATTCCAGCCCGATTGGGTCAATCGAAACACATTTTTCATTGCCAGTTCTAATAGCGGTTTACCTATCGCGACACTGATAATGAGGGCAACTGCAAATACGCTATTGATGACGGTTGATTTCCATTTTAAAAACGCTTCGTCATGGAAAATTAAGCTTAACCCACAAAATCCCACGGTTAAAATCAGCGTCACCCACTGCTGTTTATTGAGCTTGCCTTTTTGCCGGGCAAAATGCACAACATATACCACCAGTGTCGTAATCAATAACGCCGCCGCACCTGCCAATACCCCTTGCTGTTTGGAAAAGTAAAAAAATGCCAGTAAAGGTAGCAAATCCAATAAACCGCTCATAGTCATCTCTAA
>NZ_DALZSV010000039.1:0-3685 GCF_032014955.1 Moraxella sp. CTOTU47724 | reverse complement strand
AAAAAAATGCCAGTAAAGGTAGCAAATCCAATAAACCGCTCATAGTCATCTCTAACAAAAATCTTAGCCGCTAGTTTACACGGATATGCTAAAATCGAAAAGTAACTTTGCGATTTTCCTTGCTTCATTAATCACGTGCCCTTGTGAGCGAGCCAGCGCAGAGTTAACCCCTCTTTGTCTTAACCCCTTTTTGTCCTATTGTTGGCAACCAGCTTTTGTAATTAAGGCGTATTTGTGAATTCTTTAAACCTCGATATCTTGTCTAGCAGTCCTATTTATACCCAACTTCCGATTGATATGCACTGCCACAGTACCCGCTCAGATGGCACTTTTAGCCCAAGCGAAGTGGTGCAAAAAGCGCATGATAAAGGGGTGAAAGTATTATCCTTAAGCGACCATGATACGGTACTTGGTATCCTTGAGGCGCGCCAAACGGCTGAAAGTCTTGGTATGACGCTGATTCATGGTGTCGAAATCAGCTGTCGTCATCGTGTCATGGGCGGCTACTCCAAAAAACCTGCCCAAAATGAAAAAGTGATTCATGTGCTGGGGTACGGTTTTAGTAATATCGAAACAATGCATGACAAACTCGCTGCCATCCAAGCCAATCGAGAAACGCGCGGCTATGCGATGTGCGAGCGTGTGGCAAGTACCTTTAAACGCCCGATGGATGAGATTTGGCAGGCGGTGTTAGTGCAAGCCAAAGGTAATCCGCAAGCGGTCGGTCGTACTCACATCGCCAAAGTGATGGCGGATCAAGGCTTGGTGAGTGATGTACAAAAAGCCTTTACCGGCTATTTGGCTGACCATAAACCTTGCTATGTGGCACTCGATGGCTTATCGCTTAAAGATTGCATCAATTTGATTCATGAGTGTGGTGGCAAAGCCTCTTTGGCTCATGCGACCCGTTATAATTTAACCGCCAACAAAGTGCGTAAACTGATTGCAGATTTTGCCAGTAGCGGTGGCGATGCGGTGGAATTGCCCGCCAGCAATGAGCCGACTTCAACCCGCCATATGGTCGATAGAGTGATTAAAGAGCATGAGTTAAAGGTGTCTATCGGTAGTGATTTTCATGGCACGACCATGCCGTGGCGCGTGCTTGGCGGTGTGCCAAAATTGCACGAAGGACAAGTGGGGATTTGGGAGAGTTGTTAAAAATTTACCCTCAGTTACCATTTTTTTAACTAACAAGCAGGGGCTTCTAAATATCCAGCAAGATTTTTTAGCATTTTACTGATGAGGATATTTATGAAAGGTACAAGGAAGCCAAGTAGCTGTAACCTAGTACCTGTAACCCAGTACCTCTAATTAGTTGACTGAAACTAAGATTTTTTATCAAACGCAGTTAGTGGCTTAAAGGCAATCGACTTCGCCATCGGCAATTCCTCAATCGCACGCAGCCGCCAGCTATTGGCTGGGTCATGCACCACAATATAGTATTTGCCTTTAGACGGATCTAGCTGCACATTGCCCGCATAACTGCCATCACTTAACCGTTTGACAATAATGTCACGGTCTTTTTGCTTTTGGGTGGCATGGGAAATCTCCACTGCCAATTGCTCAGGTGCTTTAAACTTGTCACTAGCGGGCGCCTCAAGTTTAAAATTGACTGCCTGATGACTAATCAGCATTTGACCGGTTAGCCCCAAATCATGCGCCAGTTTGTCTTTGGACACATCCGCATATAAGGTCTTACCATCCATGTACCAGTCATCACGCACGGTGGAGTCTTGGATTCTCACCGAGTAAAACACGAACCAGATACAGGCGACTACCACAAATAGCGGCAAACCAATAACAAAAATCCAAACCATATAATTTTTATACCAAAGTTTGGATATCGACTGATTAGAAGTTGATGAAGCAGGAGAATTTGTTGGTGTTGCCATAGACCACTCAGCAGATAACAATCAAAAAGCTAGTATAGCAGAAAAACCCATGCCCCAATAACGTGCGCCAATAATTTGGCACAAAAAAAGCCGATTATCAAAATCAGCTTTTTTAGGTAATCAAACTTATTTATCCGTGGTAAACACGTTATCTTTTACCGCTTTGTATTTACCGCCATCATCCACGCTCACCACTTGCATTTGGATGGGGATATTGCTTTGGGTAATCACTTTTGGATCGCCCAGTACACTGACAGGGAAGTCATAACTTTCGCCTGCTTCTAATGGAATGGTTTTAAAGCGGCTATCAAGTTTTAAGCCAGGTTGTGGTGTCAATGTCACCGCATAATCATGGTCTTGCTGAGTTTTATTGGTGATTTTGATAATGTAGTTATTTTCTACCAAACCTTGCGCATTGATTGACGACAACTGATTACGGTCACGGCGAATATCAATCTGCAGCGGTACACGGCTGGTTAAAAAATAAACCCCCGTACCAATCAACAACGTAATCACCGCCAAATAAGCAAAAAACCGTGGACGCAAAATTTTACTTGGCTCATTCTCTACCAATTGGCGTTCGGTACTATACCGAATCAAACCGCGTGGTTTATTGACTTTATCCATGATGTCATTACACGCATCGACACAGGCCGCGCACTGAATACATTCAACTTGCAAACCATCACGAATATCGATACCCGTCGGACACACTTGCACACACATCAGACAGTTGATACAGTCACCTAAATTCTCATCTTCACCGCCTCTTTTACGCGCGCCACGTGGCTCACCACGTTTATAGTCATAGGTTACAATTAACGTATCTTTATCGAACATCACACTTTGGAAGCGGCCATAGGGACAAATATGGGTACAAAAGTGCTCACGCATATAGCCTGCATTGGCAAATGTCGCAAAGGTAAAAATAAGTACCGAAACCCAAGTTAATGGCGTCCAATCTGGTACAGGAATACCGCCAAACCATTGCCAACTATGATAAAGATAATCAGTCCCAACGGCATAACTACTAAACGTCAATGCAGTCACCAACGCCATGATAAACCAAATCAGATACACCAAGCCGCGTTTCATGATTTTTTCGCCATTCCAAGGCGCTTTATCTAATTTAAACTGTTTATTACGATCGCCGATGACAAGCTTCTCAGTGTATTGGTACATATGCGTCCAAATCGTCTGTGGGCAGGCATAGCCACACCACACACGACCGGCATAAACGGTCACCATAAACAATAAAAAGGCAGCAACCATAAAGAAAAACGCAAAAATAAAAACGTCTTGGGGTAAAAAAGTTAGCCCAAATAGCACAATCTTAGAACCCGAGAAATCAAACCATATTGCTTGGTGTCCGCCATAGCGAATCCATGGCAACACCAAAAACAACAACAATAAAAAATACATACTTACAACGCGGATGTTTTGATAAAAACCCGTCACAAAACGGGGGTGTACGCGTTTTTTAGTGGCATCTACTTGGTGGACAGGGAGTCTAAAATCATTACCAGCAGGGGAAGGAGGTTGTACAGACATTGTTTGCCCTCACATATTTTCTGACATGAATATAAAAAAAATGAAAGACGACAACCGCAAAACCACCGAACATCGCCTAACGAAAAATTGCTTAAACAATATATTCAATTATATATCAAATGGCACTAAATACCCACAAAATAAAGGGAGTTATCAACAACTGCAAAATAAATGAAAAAACTTTTCGCAGTGGTATTGACAGGGGGAAAGAAAAGCGTATAATACGCACTCACTGGCAGCGA
>NZ_DALZSV010000038.1:0-22607 GCF_032014955.1 Moraxella sp. CTOTU47724 | reverse complement strand
AAAAACTAGACAACATCAAGGATTTTAATTTTGATTCGCTAAATGGCGTCAACAGTACGCTTTGCAAGGTCATCAAATCAACACTCATGCTATCGCCAAAGACACTTTGACTGCCGCCTCTGACCGTCGCAATCCCATGATGATGTAAGCGTTTTTCGATGGTATGAAGTTCACTGTTTTTGACTGCCAACACACAAATATCACTCAGCGTCAAGCCACGAGTCTGGTAGCTTAATGGCTTGCCATCATCAAATAAATCAAAAATTTGCGCGGCAATCGCATCGGCATAATCCACCGTTCTTTCATCAGTTGATGAGATGATGTCATTCGAGGAGTCAGTATCATTTGATATGCCGTCATTCTCGGCTACTGCCACCACTTGCTGACTATAGGGCGCTTTATATTCGATAGCAATATGATTGAACGCAGGTAAGCTTACAGCTTCATTTTCCGCCGCATTGCCGACAACTAGCTCAGTGGTTTGGCGCGTGGCAGAGATTTTGCGATAATAAATTTCACGCCCCATAAAATATGGCTGTTGGTTAACATTGGGCAGCTGGTCGGCTTGATTTGGGTCAATATCTTGCTCGCCAACGCCATACCAGTGATTGAGGCTATCAATTAGCGCGGCTGATGAGCGATGGTTTTGGTTGAGTGACTTGGGTTGTTCTGGAAATAGTTTTTTTAGTGTGGTGTAGTTTTGTACGTCCCCGCCGCGAAATCCATAAATTGCCTGTTTGGGGTCCCCTACCAACAGCAAAAACTGCGACGGGGTGTGATATTTTCTAGCCTTTGATTTTTCTGCTTTATCTGCTGTCTCTGGCTCAAAGTCTTGTAAATAAACCCTTTGAATCAGTAACGCTTGTTCGGTGTTGATATCTTGCGATTCGTCAATTAAGGCGATGGGATACTGATGGCGAATATAACGCGCTAACGATTGACCTTTTTTGCCGGATAACGCATCGTTTAACCGCGCCAATTGTAACGCAAAGGTAGTTAGCCGCTGTGATTCTAGTCGTTTTGGCAGGTGGGTACGCACATAACGGCTGATAAACTGGGTAAAGTAAAAATTTACTTGTTTAAAGTAGTCTTGCAAGGCTTGCGTTTGTTGGATGAGCTGCCAAATGTTGTCCACGATATCAAAGGATTTAAATGCGGCGCTTTGCTGTTCTTTTTTGCTATTAAAGCCTTTATCGTTGGCGTATAAATCTTCAATGCCTTCTAGCACCTTGACTATATTGCCAACTTTATACATAGCAAAGACATTGGTAATGTCACCCGTGCTGAGTAAATTTTGCAGATTTTTAATTTCATTAAAGTGTTTATGAAGTTTATTGCCAGCACTAAACCCTTGCGCTTTACGAAAGTCACTATCAAAATAAGCCTCAAACTCACTATCATTATCATCTGCAATCGACTGCATCAGTGCCTTGATAGTAGTGGTATCAAACGCTGTCAATGGTACAGTATCGATGTCAGCGGTATAAAAATTTAGCGCGCGATTGACCGCCTCGTAGTAATCATCAACCGGTAAAAACACGTTATTGTCAAACATCATCGGGTACAATTCAGGCATATTGGCATTGACCTGCGCCATAAATGCCCTAAGTTGGTCGTGAATCATACCCTTGATGATGCCGCTGACATCATTACTGATTTGCACCTCTGCAGAAAACCCAGTTTCGCTACTGTATTCTCTTAGCCACTTTTGACACAAACTATCGAGGGTGCTGACAAATAAGCGATCAAGTTGGTTGAGCGCCAATGTGGTGCGCTGCAGTGCGATACGAAAATTGACGGTATTCTTGGCAGGTTTATGGGTGCTATTTTCACTATCATCGGCGGTTGGCTTTAGGGTGTTTAAGCTTGCTTTCGGGCTTACTTTTGGGCTTGCTACAGCGGTTACATCTACCGGCAAACCAAAGATTTGTTTGGCGACCCACTCGATTAAGTGTTGATTGATAGGATCTTGGTACTTACCCAGTAAATTTTTTTGTGCCGCAAGCGCTTCTACCTGTGCAATAAAATGTGCATATTTTTGCACAGCGATAGCTTTGCTGCTATCCAAATCACTGTCGTTTAACGGTGTAAATGTAGCATTATTAATCATTTGCAGCAATTGATAAAAGTCTTGCAAACGCTCACGAATCCGCTGGCGCATTTCGGCGGCGGCACTTCGCGTAAAGGTCGTGGCGATAATTTTTTCACACGGCTGCCCTGCTTGCACGATTAGTCGCAACATCACGCCCGTCAGCGTCCATGTTTTGCCTGTGCCTGCTGAAGCTTCAATCAAATGACGCCCCGTCAATGGCAACGTGACAGCAGGGGGCAAATGGGTTAAAGACTCAGCGTCTTCTTTAATGCGTGCTTTGTCGATGTTTGTTTGAGTATTTGTTTCGATGTTTGCCTCGATATTTGTTTTGGTGCTTGCGTTAATGCTTTGGGTATGAATATCGTGTTTCATAAGATTTCTTTGATAAAAATGCGTGTCATGCTTCAATGAGTTGGTGCAATTCTTTGACCATAGATAACATAGGTTCATAAATCAGCGCGCCCAGCGTCTGTGCAAACCCAATAACCACCGATGGTTTATAATCGCCAATTAAATGCTGCCAAATCGGATAGTCAAACTGGTTCACATCCACAAAATTAAAATTACTGTCTTTTAACCAATCACCTAGATGCTGGCTGGCTGGTGCCTCTGGCTGCTTTTGTTGCTTTTGTAAAAATGACAGGCAAAAAGCGGGCGGTACAATGGTTACGACGCTATCAATGAGTTGATACACCATCACAATATCCTGCAAATAACCACAGGCTTGCTCACAAGGGATGGCAGGTAAATACACGGTTTTTTTATTGCTAAACTGCCACAGCGAAAAGCCATCATTCAGCTGTGCTTGTTGAGCCGTGGTGCGGCGCAGTACTTGCCAACATAAATGATGCAACCAAAATTGTAACAGGTATTTTTCTTTGCCAGAGGTTGGCAAATAATTTAACCAATAGCTGGGATTGGCAGCTGCGGCAACCTTATTTTCAATTGATTGATACGGTTTATATAATGGCAAGTTGGCAGTGATGACCCAGCTTTCTTTACTGTCCATCAGTCCTGCTTGTTTATCCAGCGCCAAGGCACTGATGGCGATTCGCTGCTCTTCACAGGGGGTTAACGCGGTTGCCACCCATTGGATGACCTCGTCCGTATTTTGTACATCTAATGCCCCAAATTTATCTGAATAAAAATTCCCTAACAACTTTGCCTCAGTAGCCTCGAGCTGTTGGCTGATGGTTTTTAAGTGATGAACAAATTCCTGCAAATCTTTTTTGAGTTGTTGCTGATTTTGCTGCAACGATTGGTAGCGGTTCACCCCGGCTGGTAATAACTCATTGATAGCGATGTTGATTGACTCTTGAACCATTGGCTTTTGTGCGTTTGCTGCCAGTTTCATCTCGTTTTGATGGCTATTATGGGTATTATCGCCCTTATCGGACAAGGCTTGTGCAAAAAAAGCGTCTAACAAAGATTTACGCAACAACCAGCCATCTAACGCATCCAAGGTTAACGATTCAAACTCGTTATCATTATCATTTCTATCATTGTCACCTTGGGCAGGGATAGCAATGTTTTGTGCCTTCACAAAGGCTTTGGCAGGATCGGCTAGGTTGCCAACGATTTTGCTCAAGTTGACATAATGCTGCTGCGACTGTTCAGGCAGGTCGGACAAACGCTGTTTTAGTTGTTGCCACTGCGATAGCCAGTCGGTTAGTTGCTTTGTATCCCAAACTTGCACGATTGGCTGAGTGGACGTAGCGTCTTTATCTTGCAGCGCTGTATAAAGATTATGCCAGATTTTGGCAGGTGGGTACAGGGCAGTTTTTGATAGCTTGATTTGCTGGTTTAGAGTAGCTGTGGTTTGTTGTAAATCAGCGGATACCCCCTCGTCATTAATTTGCTCGGGACTTTGAATACCTTTATCTTTATGCTCGCTCTTTTGCTCGTTTTTTTGCTCAGTTTGCGGCAATTCAAAATAACTTTTATCAAATGGCAAAGCGGCGTGATGGGTGACCAAATAGGCTTTTACCCATTGTTCAAAGTTGGCTGATTGGGGATTTGGAGAATTATTGCTTAGGCTATTTTGGTCGTTATTGGGGTCAATGATTACGTCATCACTCGCCATTCGGTTTTGCAAAAAGTCGAGTAATTCCTGTACGGGACTGGCAGGTAAATGCTCGTGGGTATCTGTGGTACTTTTACCATTATAAAATATCCAGCACGCTTGCTTGGCGCACAATAGCGCATCCAAAAACGCGCCTAAATCGTCATCTTCTCGAAATCTGTCACCGCGAATGGGCAATCCTGCCTGCATCAGATTATAACGGTTTTGCTGCTCTTGCTTTGGAAACTCAGACAAATTTAAATTCAGCATCACCACCAATTTATACGGCAGGCTACGCACTGAACCGATACGGGCAAAGGTAATCACGCCTGACGGCTCGGCACTCACTTGCTGATTGATAATTGATTGGGCGATGTTTTCGAGTACAAAAGTGAGTTTAAGTGGCAAATTCTCGGTGTCAATTTGCTGCACTGGCTCGGTAGGTGGGTTGGGGGTTTTTGCAGTTTTGCTTGTTACCGTCGCGAGGTATTTGCTATTGGCTTCAATATTTTCTTTTAGGTCATTTTGTGCGGCAAAAATCGCGCGCCACGCATTGGTTTGATTAAATAGGCTAAACTTTTGCTGAATCAGCTTTTCTATTTGGGTTAGCCATTCAGGCAGGGTTTTGACGTCATTACCTAGGTGACGATTGTCATCCAACGTTTGATAAATATCACACAGCACAGCGACGATGTCGGCATCCGCCATGGTCAAGTTTGTCAGTGGTACAAACTTCTCTACCACACCAAAGCTATTGGTATACTCGCCAAAACTGACCACCGTGGCTTTGGGCATCATCACGCCAGCGACCAAGCGCTCAAGCGCATAAGCAAAGGTGTATCGATAGTCATCATCGGCAGCACTTAAGGTTTGCTGCAAATCCAGCTCGTCAAACCCGCGAATAAATCCTGCCTGAGTCAGCAAATCACAAGCACGGGTCATCTGCTCCAAATTAAGCCCAAAGCTTTCATATAGCGGCGCTAGCATTAACCAATCAAATACTTCGCTACGCTGAAACCGAGCGCCTGCCCGATTGAGCAGCGTGTAGTACCCTGTAATCGCTTGCCAAAGCAGGTTGATATCTTTTGCCACCACACCTGTCACTTTGGCGGGCAACTGATAGCCATCGCCGCCCACATGTTTGGGGAACGTGGCTTCAATGATGTTTTGGTGGGTTTCGATATCGGGCAATAATACCAAAATATCTGACAATGCCCGTCTATCCCAAGGATCGGTGGGAATCTGCGCGGGTGTGGCTTGCATGTCGCTATAATTTAGCCACGCGATAATCATACTGCGTAGCACTTCAAGCTGGCGCACCATGCTATGACAGACATGAATGGCAATACTGGTATCAAGTGGTTTGGGTCGCCATTTTTCCACGTTTTCAAGTTGCTTATTGGATTCTTGCTTGAGTTTGTCTTTGATGGCTTTGTATAGACCAAGCGTGGATTCGATATCTTTAAGCCCATTACTTTGAATATTGGCAAGCTGCTGCTGTAAAAGCTGGGTTTGCTGCGCGAGGTTTTGCCGGCTATCTTCAGCTGCTTTTGCTGCCTTTGCTTCCTCGCCTTTCACCAGTTTAAGCATGTCATTGATTTTGGCAGTGGTCGCGACTTCTTCTAGCATTAAGATGTCATGTTGGATAAATTCAAGTAACGTATTGGGCGGTGTGTTATCAAAATCATCTTGCCATAGCACATGTTCATACTCATTACCCGATAAGCTTGCCAGCATGGCAAACACTTCACGCGATTGTTTGCCAAACCGTGACAACAAGGTATGACCATAATCTTTTAGATACCAAGCGTCATGCTTGCTGGCATCGTCTTCCATTTGCATCTGCATTAGCCAGTTTTTATCGACGATATCTGCCCAAAATTGCTCTGACGGGTTAAAGTGTAAAATCGTGACGTCGGTAAGCACCCCCAAGCGTTGTAAATCCAATAACTCTGTCGGCGGTAACTGCTGCAAAGTAAATAAAAAGATGTGTTTTGGTAACTTGCTACGGCTGATATTGCGGATACGGGTCTCTGAATGGTTTAATGCCTGCCAAAACTGCTGATGCAACTGCTCGCGAAACCGGTAGTCATCATCAAACAGCTGCCGCCATAAAAATCGCTGCGCGGCTTCTAGCTGTTCGTAGTGCTCAACGAGCCAGTCAGGCGTCTCGATGGCGTTGGACGCATCCCGCCCGTTTAAGCGGTTATGCAGCGCATCTTTTTTGGCAATCATGTCACTCACCGCGACAGGCTTGTCTTGCCCCCAATGAGTGAGCCACTGCGGACGATAAGTCATATAGCGATTGAGCATATTTGCCATATCACTGGCTAGCTGCCAGATGCGTTGATCTTGGGTTTGCAATTTAGCAGATTGGCTAATCACGTCACTAGACAGTAGCGATTGGTTATTCGCCCAGCTCAAACTGTCAACGATGGCGGGTGTATCAGGTGCAAAACCAGTCGCATTTGGGCTATTTGCCTCTTTGTCTTCAACCAGCGGCGATAAAAATGGATAAAGCGGATGTTGCGGCTGCTCCATAATGGCTTGTCGGTACTGGGTTAAATAGCCAAAGATTTGCCACTGCATGACGTTTTTGGATAGCATTGCCACT
Organism: Moraxella sp. CTOTU47724; assembly: GCF_032014955.1. NCBI lineage: Bacteria > Pseudomonadati > Pseudomonadota > Gammaproteobacteria > Moraxellales > Moraxellaceae > Moraxella > Moraxella sp. CTOTU47724. The sequence continues at coordinate 15,839 of NZ_DALZSV010000038.1, read as the reverse complement.
TCTGGCACGTCTAATATATCGTCGTCTTCCGAGATGCGCGCATAGGTTCTTAACACCCGCTGCATCAGTCCCAAAAAATAGCGACCCCAAAATTCGGTGGTCACTAAGGTGCTGATGCCTGCCTTATCTGCGACTTGTTTTTTTAACCACTCCCCCATGACTTTAGATGGCACAATCACCTGAAAAGGCTCAAAAATTGAGCCTTGATAACTGGGATTTTTGTAAGCCTTTAACAAATGGTCAAATAGCTTATCGACTTTATTGCTTTGTATAATCGTTAGCATGCAGTAAATACTCAAGAATTTTTCTAGATAGCGAGTGGGTCGCTCAAAAAATTATACAGCAAAAAAATGCACCACCATCACCGCTCAATGAAAAAATCGCCCGAATTGCAACATTCGCGACAGCCAGTGTCGCCAGCAGTCTGTCACACTCCCTAACTCACTTAGCTGTTATGCACTACAAAGTATGCAATCCAAAGCAAGTAATATACAGCCAACAAAGTGATAAACTTATTCCTACGTCACTCATGAGTATGTTTTTGGTTACGTTTTATTTTTAAGTGTTGTAAGCCATTTGGTTTATTTATAATATTAAGCTCATTAGGTCTAACGTATAAAAGAAAACAACCGTATAAAAGAAAAAACAAGGAGACGACCATGACAGACAACAATAACGCTAACCCTATCGACAAATCTCAATTAGACAACGCCCAATCTGATGTTGCCAATGAAGCGATGGAAGGCATCAATCGTACCGACATTAACCAAGATAATGCGAGCACTCCTACCTCTAAGGGCTCTGATGAATCGCTACTTGATATGTTACATGAGGCGAAAAAACTCGAAGATGAAGAATAAGATAAAATCAAACGGTTAAGGTTGCTACTTAGCCGTTTTTTTACGGGTTAATAAATATACTTGATAAGCCAGCGCTGACGATAATACAATCACAATGGGTAACATCAGCGTCATGTATTTGTAGTGGATATAGCCCAAAGCACCTAATACCCCACCGCCGCAAAAGCTATACCATATCATCGCTTGAAACACGAACATCTTTTTATTAATCGGTCTGCCTGCCAGCCAATTACCCAAGGCTGAGCCCATATCTGAGGTCAATCCTGTCAAATGGGTGGTTCGAATCACCGCACCGCTATAGGTCGCGACCATCGAATTTTGCAAGCCGCAAGCCATCGCGGCAAACACCTGCCCCCAAAACGACTGATAGCTAAATAAAATTAGACTGACGATTAATAAACTTGCTTCAATTAACAAAGCGTTGCCATAGCGCTTACCTTCTTTTAATGCCGTACTACCCACCACAAAGCCACTGATAACTGCCCCAGATAAAAACGATAACAGCACGATACAAACCATCGCCATCTGCTGGTAATGCTGTTCCGCCAATGCAGTGGCAAATAGCGTCACATTGCCCGTTACATGCGAAGCAGATAAGTGCGTGAAGCCGACTAACGCGGTGCTATTGATACACCCTGCATTGAACGCCAGCACGCAGCCACCCCATAAAATCCACTTAGGTAATTTATTAATCATTAGATACCGCCATCTATCAGTCTTTAGCTGACTTGCCAAACATGTTAAGCCTGACGAAAAATGGTAAGCTTAACCAGACGGCTTTGCAATCCCTATCCAAACATCCATCAAAAAAAGTAAGCAAAAAACAGCAAGCAAAAAAAAGAGCAACCATGGTCGCTCTTTTATCAACTACTCGCCTAAAAATCAGTCCTCTACCTGCATCATCACTTGTTCAGAGAGCGCCACGGTATTAAAACCTGCATCGACAAATAAAATCTCGCCGGTGATACCAGACGCCCAAGGCGATAACAAGAACATCGCGGCATTACCCACTTCTTCGATATTGACATTGCGCTGTAGCGGTGACATTTTGGCATTGGTGTCGAGCATTTTACGAAATGATTTGATACCGCTTGCCGCCAAGGTACGAATTGGACCTGCAGAAATCCCATTGACACGGATACCATCGCTACCCATTGAGCTGGCAAGGTAGCGAATGCTCGCTTCCAGACTGGCCTTGGCTAGACCCATGACATTGTAGTTTGGCAACACATGGATACTGCCTTCATACGTCAAGGTTAACAGCGAGCCTTGGCGTTTTGCCAGTAACTCACGGCTGGCTTTAGCAAGCGCCACAAAGCTGTAGCTACTAATATCATGGGCAATGGCAAAGCCTTCACGGGTGGTTACTTGGGTAAAATCACCATCTAGCTGATCGGCAGGGGCAAAACCAATGGCGTGCACAACCCCATCAATGCCCTCTGGCCAGTGTGCAGCAACTTGGGCAAAACACGCTTCGATTTCGTTATCTGATGCCACATCACACGCCAATACCTTCTCTGCACCAAAAGTTTCGGCTGCCATATCCACGCGTTTTTTCATTTTTTCATTCGGATAGGTCAAAATTAAACTCGCGCCTTCACGATGTAACGCTTCTGCGATACCCCAAGCAATCGATAATTTACTGGCGATACCGGTAACAACGAAACGCTTCCCTGTTAATAGCATGGTTTTTCCTTATTTTTCAGTGAACGAATATGCACTATAATAGCTCAAAATTAGGGGTTAATTCTAGCAAAAAACCCAAACAAAGCAAATTTAGTGATTTTCATGGCGTTTGTGACAAAAATCGCTTTACAAATAGTGGTAAAGCGTTAAGCTATGCCTATTTTTTTAAACTTAAATGTTATCATGACTATGCCTGCAAATTTTGACGAGATTATCCAACAAAACAGTGATGCCTACCGCACCCTTATTGCATCAACAGGGGAAGACTTAACACGTGAGGGACTGCTTAATACCCCTGAACGTGCCGCTAAAGCCTTTAGTTTTTTGACCCAAGGCTATCATCAAGATTTGGTGGAAATTACCAATAACGCGATTTTTCCAACTGACAATAATGAATTGGTCATGGTAAAAAATATCGAGTTTTATTCGATGTGTGAGCATCACATGTTGCCTTTTTATGGCGTTGCCCATGTGGCGTATCTGCCCGATGGCAAAGTGATTGGACTGTCAAAAATGGCGCGTATCGTGGATATGTACGCGCGCCGTTTGCAAATTCAAGAAAACCTAACCCGCCAAATCGCGCAAGCGGTGATGGATATGACAGGGGCAAAAGGCGCGGCGGTGGTGATGGATGCCGCGCATATGTGCATGATGATGCGCGGGGTGATGAAACAAAAATCCGATACTCGCAGTATGTCACTCCTGGGCGAATTCAAACACAATACCGAGGCAAGACAAGCGCTGTTAATGGCGATCCCAAGCGCCTAGTGTCTAAATAATACCTAAATAACTAGTCAAATAAGCCCCAGTAACATTACTGGGGCTTTTGTATTCAGCCGATTTATAACGGGCATATAGTACTTTTCAATATCATCTATTGGCGATACACTAAAATGGTTTTCGATTTTTGCCCTGTGAGCCCATAACATTGAGACAAACACATTAAGATAATAACAAGGAACATAAAATGATCCATCATACCAAGGCGATTAACAGCTTTCTTGACGACGTTAAAGTTCAATTGCCCATCATCCAAGCGCCGATGGCAGGTGTCCAAGACAGCAAACTTGCTATCGCTGTGTGCCAAGCAGGTGGACTTGGCTCACTCCCCGGTGCGCTGCTCAGCCTACAAAAAATCGAAAGCGAAATTAAGGCTATTCGTGCTGCGACTGACGCCCCCTTTAATGTCAATTTTTTTGCGCATCAACAACCTGACTATACCCAAGCGATGCAAGAAAAATGGTTGAATGTCCTACAACCTTATTATCAAGAATTTGGTTTGACCCAAGATGAGATAGCCACGACCGGTGGACGTCAGCCATTTTCCCATGAACAAGCAGCGCTAGTGGCGGATTTAAAAGTCCCTGTGGTGAGTTTTCATTTTGGGCTACCGGACAAAGCTTTGTTAAATATCGTCAAAAAATCCGGGGCGATTGTGATATCCTCCGCCACCACGCCTGCGGAAGCGCGCTGGTTGCAAGCCAATGGGGCGGATATGATTATCGCGCAGGGATTGGAAGCAGGTGGGCATCGGGGTATGTTTTTAAGCCAAGATGTGACGCTGCAAGCGGGCACTTTTAGCCTATTGCCCAATATCATCCGCTCTGTCAGTTTACCGGTGATTGCGGCAGGTGGTATTAGCGACAACGCTACCGCACAAGCAGCGTTTGCCATGGGAGCCAGCGCAATACAGGTGGGTACTGCATTTTTGCTGGCAGAGGAGTGTGATACCAAAGACTTTCACCGCAAGGCGCTGCAAAGTGAACGAGCCGAACACACCGCTTTAACCAATGTATTTAGTGGCGGCTTAGCACGCGGGATTGTCAACCGTTTTATGCAAGAAACCGGGTATATTAGCGAGTCTGCACCGCCATTTCCCCATGCATCGTTTGTCAGCAATCCCATTAAAGCCAAAGCCGAAAGCATGGGAAGTGATGAATTTAGCTCACTGTGGGCAGGGCAAAATGCAAGATTGGCGAAAAGTGGTACAGTAGATAAAATTATTCAAGATTTACTTGGACACTAATTGCAAAAAATAATCTTGATATATTTTGTTAGTAAAAAAAACGTGAGTCGCATTACTCACGTTTTTTTTAATCAACAGTTTAGAAACCTAATGTTTTGCCATCAGGATTTCTTGGGTCAGAATAGCCATAAAACCCAGAATCATCCGCTTGAATAATTTGAATACGTCCCATTGGTGCTTTAGTAACAACTTTATGACCTTTGTCTTGCAACAATTTTATCGTATCAGGACTAATGCCTGCTTCAACTCTAAGCTCATCGGGTAACCATTGGTGATGAACGCGTGGTGTAATTATCGCTTCTGCTGGATTCATTTCATGGTCAATCGTATTAACCACACTTTGCAATACAGTGGTGATGATACGAGCCCCACCTGGACTACCTGTAACCAGCCAAGGTTTATTATTCTTCATGACAATCGTTGGTGTCATTGAAGACAGTGGACGTTTTTTTGCTTCAATCGCATTGGCAGTGCCACCCACTAGACCAAACGCATTTGGCACACCGGGTTTCACTGAGAAGTCATCCATTTCATTATTGAGTAAAATCCCTGTGCCTTCTACAACAATACCACTACCAAAGTTAAGATTTAATGTATAGGTGACAGCAACGGCATTGCCCGCTTTATCCATGACTGAAAAATGCGTAGTCTGGTCACTTTCATAAGGTTGTGGTTTACCAGGTTTAATGTTTGATGAAGGTCTTGCTTTATTATCATCAATCGTTTTGACCCGTTCATTAGCATATGCTTTCGATGTTAAACCTGTGACAGGGATTTTGACAAAATCCGGGTCGCCCAAATACTCTGAGCGGTCAGCATAGGCCAATTTCATACTCTCTGCCATGTGGTGAATATTTTTGGCACTATTTACCCCATCTTCTTTGATAGGGTAATGCTCAAGCATATTTAATATCTCAATCAAGTGTACACCACCCGAACTTGGGGGTGGCATGGTAACAACTTTATAGCCTCGATAATCACCAATAATTGGCTGACGCTCAACAACTTTATATGCTTTTAAATCTTCAAGTGTCATTGTGCCACCATGTGATTGCATTTCTTTAGCAATTTTTGTAGCGATTTCACCTTGATAAAATGCTTTTGCCCCTTGTTTGGCAATCAAACGCAATGATTTCGCCAAGTCTTTTTGTACCAACAAATCACCAGATTTCAGCGGTTCACCGTTTTTGAAAAAAATCGCTTTGCTAGATGACCATTTACCCAGTGTTGATTTTTCTTCTTTTAACGTCTGTGCCAATACATCACTGACAATAAACCCTTTGTCTGCAAGCTTAATTGCAGGCTCAAGCACTTTAGATAATGGCATTGTACCCCATTTTTTTAGCGCGTATTCCATCCCAGCTACTGTACCAGGCACACCTGAAGCGTCATGCGTGAACAATGATTTTCCATCAATAACATTACCTTGATTATCAAGGTACATATCACGGCTGGCTTTGGCTGGCGCAATTTCGCGAAAATCAATGGCAACATCTTTGCCAGTTTTATCATCATGCAACACCATAAAACCACCACCACCAATGTTGCCTGCATTTGGCAAGACGACTGCTAAGGCAAATCCAACCGCGACCGCCGCATCGATAGCATTCCCGCCTTGTTTTAATATATCCAAACCAACTTGCGTGGCTAACCCTTGCTCGGAAGCCACCATACCATTTTTACCATAGACAGGATGAAAGATAGCATTACTGCTATCGTAGCGATTTGCCGCTAACTGGCTAGCATTGGTGGCTGGTTGTGGTAATAATTTGCTTTGGGCAATGGGTGATATCACCAACATTAAAGCCAATGACAGATTGGTTAAAATCAGTTTAGGTTTTAGTCGCATGTCCCTATCCTTCTAAATTACTAGTTGATGTTGTAGCAGATAAAAATAATATGTATTGCTACAATATACATAAATCCTTTCACAAAAACGTCATATTAAATTGTGACAAAAATATTTTTGTTATCTGACCAATTCGTTAATTTTTCTAACGGATATCTAAGTTATAAGTATTTACCACAATCTGCAAGCTTTTTTAACTGCCATACCCCATCAATTAAAGATTGCTATAGTTTATTAAGATAGTTTATTAAGTCTGTGATGTAGCTTAACCACATTGCCCATAATCAAAATCGCTGGGGCGGGCAAGTTTGCCTCGGCTTGTTTTGCCACGATGGTCTCAAGCGTGCCTGTCAATACTTGCTGATGCGGCAAGCTGGCATTGGACACAATCGCAATCGGCGTCGTGGGATTTTTTCCTGCGTTAATCAAGCCACTCGTCAATTTATCAAGCTGTTTTAATCCCATATAAAAAACCACGGTTTGGTTATCATCAAGCCAGCTGGCAAAGTCTTCATTGATGGTATCCGTCTTAAGAGAGGCGGTGACAAACTTGACAGAGTGCGCATACGCACGGTGAGTCAATGGAATACCGGCACAGCTTGCCGCCGCGGTGGCTGCGGTAATCCCCGGCACGACTTCAAACTCAATCCCCGCTGCAACCAATTGCTCGGCTTCTTCGCCGCCCCGCCCAAATACATACGGGTCACCACCTTTGAGACGTAACACGCGTTTTCCTTGCTGCGCCTGTTCAATGAGTAGCTCATTGATTTTTTCTTGCCTTACCGCATGATCACTGGCTTTTTTGCCCACGTAGATTTTGGTAGCATCACGCCTGCACAGATCGAGAATCTGCGCTGAAACCAAATTATCATAAAATACCACATCCGCTTGTTGCATCAATCGTAGCGCTTTAAAAGTTAGCAAATCAGGATCGCCTGCCCCTGCACCCACAATATACACTTTGCCAAGCTGTGCTTTATCCGTGGGTTGGTTGTTGGCGTGCTGTTGTAGCAAAGTTTCAAGTTGGCTTTCAGCTTTGCTTAGGCTATTTGTATTGCCTTCAAATACCGATTCTGCGACTTGTCCTTCAAAGGCTTGCTCCCAAAACTTACGTCTAGCCGTCACATTGGGCAATGCAGCTTTTACTTTATCGCGAAATCTACCTGCCAACCCTGCCAATTCACCATATTGCGGTGGCACCACTGTTTCGATTTTGGCTCGCAGCAGTCTTGCCAGCACAGGGGCTTTGCCTGCACTGGATACCGCAATGGTAATCGGATTGCGGTCAACGATGGCAGGAAAGATAAAGGTACATAGCGGTGGATTATCGACGACATTGACTGGGATAAAACGGGCTTCACAATCATGAAAAATCTGTGCATTCACCGTTTCATCATCGGTACAAGCAATGACGATGGTTTGTTTATCCAAATATTTTTGCTGATAAACATCGTTAATCAATTGATGACGAGAATCGCTAAATTGCGCGATGAGTCTCGCCTCATAGCTGGGTGCGACAAAGGTGATAGTAGCACCCGCTTTGTCAAGCAAATCCGCTTTACGCAGTGCCACTTCCCCACCGCCAACTACGAGTACGGGGCGATTTTCTAATTTAAAAAATAGCGGTAAGGTATTCATAGACATTCTCAACATTAGATAGCGACAAGAACAATAGTGACAAGAACAATTAAGCCGAACCGAAGTTCAGCTTAACATTTTCATACATACTGCCGATCAAAAATTATAATTGTGTGTGTAGACCACATTCACGGTTTTCTTCGACTTTGGTAGGGTCAAAGTAGTCATGTTCATTTGGCAAATCATGCTCTTTTAAGTAAGCTTCTAGGTCATCTTCTGACCAATGGAACAATGGCGCTACTTTTAACACGCCGTCTTTACTTTCTGACAACACGTCAAGCGATTGGCGAAATTCCGTTTGGTCTTTACGAATCGCATTAATCCACACGTCAGGGGCAATTTCTTTTAACGCACGTCCAAATGGCTCAAGTTTCACTTGCTCAGTGAATTTTTCGTGCGCTGGGTTGTTGACACTAGGTATACCATTGAACTCAACATCACGCCAAGCTGCGGTTTGTTGTGGCAAGTAGGTAGTCACGTTTAAGTTTAGACGTTTAATCAAATCTTGGGCATGGCGGTAAGTGGCTTCAGTGTTGTAGCCAGAATCCACGAACAATACTTTGATATCAGGACGTTGTTTGGTAACCATGTCTAATAATACCACTTCGTAAGGGCGAAAGTTGGTAGTGATGATAGGATTACTACCTTGTGCCAGTGCCCAAGCAATGATTTCCTCGGGAGTTTTGCCATTTAATTCTGCGTTGGCTTTGTCTAGGTCGATATTTAGTTTATTGCTCATTGGATTTCCTAATGTTTTATGGTGAAAAATTGGGATACGCTATGCTAATCAATTATGCGATGTTTAAAAAATGATTTTTAATGATATTATTATGAAAATTTAGAATTAACAAATTGACTGGAAATGCAGAAACCAGAAGTTAGAAACGACAAGGTAGCAACTGGCTAACATTAAAAAAGCGAACCCTTAGATTCGCTCAATCTTGGCATGATTCAACAATTAATTGGCAAAAATCGGTAATTGCGTCACACTGCGACCTGTATAACGGTGTTTGATATCGACAAAATAATCAAACCAACTGGGGTTAAAATCGCTGTCATTAATATCAAACTCACTAAACCCTACTTCAGTAAGTAGCTGCAACGTATCTGGTAAGATATCACCGCTGGCGCGCAACACAATAGCGGGGGTATAACTGGGGTGTTGCTGGATTTTTTGCGCTAAACTATAACCGCGTCCATCACGAAAACCATGAAAGTCAATCACAATCACCGACAGTAGCGGCATCACTTTGACAAAGTCCTGTTGCAAAAACTGATAATCACTAGCACCCGATAAAATAATACCCAGTTTTTTATCGCCTAACCGATTGGATAATGCTACCAAATCATCCGCTTCTAACTGCGGTTTTGGCGGATTTTTCTCGCTAAATTCGACAGGGCGATAGTCCACCAAAATTTCAGTGAAATCTGAGGCATACTGGGATGGGTCGATATGCTCGATTTTTTGCTCATGAATACTCACGCTCACTGACTTTACATTATCAATCACTTGGCTTTGGTTAATGAGTGCCATGGCTTATCCCTCCACCGGCTGTTCTGATTTGTCACGATATACATACTCTTTAAATGGCTCAATACCGATACGATCAACAACTTCGGCAAACGTTTCACTACCAAAGTCGGTATCCGCCGCTTGGCGATATTTAAGATAGACTTGCAGGATATCATCCACCGTCGCCGCAACCGCATCGACAGGCACGGATTTACCCAAAATATCGCCTAATTTGGCGTTTTGACCCGATCTACCACCAAGCGAGATTTGGTACCAATGCTCGCCTTTTTTATCCACACCCAAAATACCGATGTCTGCGACGTGGTGATGCGCACAGGCATTCATACAGCCCGACATATTTAGGCGAATTTCACCAATATCATGGACAAAGTCTGCATCTTGGAAATACTGATTGACTTGGTTAACGATATTTAAGGTACTGGCATTAGCCAATGAGCAATAGTCAAAGCCTGGACATGAGATAATATCCGTCAATAAGCCAATATTTGGGCGGGCAAGGTGGTATTGTTTGAGCACCTGATAGACCTCATATACATCTTCAAGTTTGACGTCCGTGAGCACCAAGTTTTGATGATGGGTGCCGCGCACTTCACCAAAGCTGTATTTATCCGCCAAATCAGCCACCACGCGCATTTGGGTGGCGGTGATATCGCCCGTGTCTTGCATAAAGTGTTTGAGTGAGATAATCACCACCTGATAGCCTTTGACTTTATGCTCGCGAGTATTTTGGTTAAACCAACGCACAAACTCGCTATCTTCAAACTGGGCAGACAGTTTGTCTTGGCTAGCTTGTAATTGTTGTTGGGTAAATGTTTGATACGCTGGCGGTGGAAAGTAGGTTTTGGCGTGTTCAATTTGTTCAGCTGTCAGTGTTAACGCACCGTCTTTATTGTGTTTTTGCCAATCTTCTTCCACGATTCGTGAAAACTCTTCGGCGCCCATACTTTCTACCAAAATCTTGATACGGGCTTTGTATTTGTTGTCACGGCGACCATATTGGTTGTAGATACGTAAGATGGCATCTAAATAAGAGAGTAAATGGCGTTCAGGTAAAAACGGACGAATCACTTTACCAATCACAGGCGTGCGGCCTAGACCACCGCCCACAATCACTTCAAAGCCAATGTCACCTGCGTCATTTTTGACCACATGCAGGCCAATGTCATGCAGCTGGGTCGCCGCACGGTCTGAGCGAGTACCGATGACCGCAATTTTAAATTTACGCGGTAAATAGGTAAATTCTGGGTGAAACGTTGACCATTGACGAATGATTTCACAATATGGGCGCGGATCGGCGATTTCATCAGCCGTCACACCGGCAAACTGGTCGGTGGTGGTATTGCGGATACAGTTGCCCGAGGTTTGAATCGCATGCATTTGTACCGATGCCAGTTCTGCCAAAATATCGGGCACTTCTTCTAATTTTGGCCAGTTAAATTGCATATTGGTACGGGTGGTGATATGACCATAGCCACGGTCGTATTTTTCGCTGATGTCGGCAAGTTTACGCAGTTGATACGTCGCAAGCAGACCATAAGGAATCGCCACGCGAAGCATCGGCGCATGACGCTGAATGTATAGACCGTTCATCAGGCGTAATGGCAAGTACGCTTCTTCACTGAGCTCGCCAGCCAAAAAACGTCGGGTTTGGTCGCGAAACTGCTCGACCCGATCATCTACCAATTGTTGGTCAATTGCGTTGTATTTATACATGCGGATTCCTATGTCACTAATACAAATTCTAATTACAAATTAAATTTAAAACTTTTAGCTTTTGCAGCCATTTCAACTGGGTGAAATTTTAACCTGCCTATCATAAATGCCCAAGGGGTTTTTAGTAAATTCCATTTTTACATAAATATATCGAGTTACTGCATTTATTATTGCGAACTGCAATATTCTATTATACGCTACCTTAATTTTTTTGAACCGTCTGTTTTTTTGACACGTTAATTTTGACCCGCTAATATAGGAAATCCGATGAGCCAAAGCGCCACTTCAACTCTCCATTCTCTAAGCCAACTGGTACCACCGCACGGTAGTGACACATTAAAAGAAAAATTACTTAAAGGCGATGCGCTAACCGCTGCCCAGCAAAAAGCCAAAAATCTCCCAAAAATCCAAATCAGCTCCCGTGAAGCCGGTGATTTGATTATGCTCGGTATTGGCGGCTTTACCCCGCTAGATGGTTTTATGAACCAAGCAGACTGGCAAAGCGTATGTGACAATATGCATTTAACCACTGGCGACAATGCGGGCGTGTTTTGGCCCATTCCTATTACCCTATCGACCGATACTGCCACTGCCGATACGCTAAACCCAGGTGATGACATTGCGCTGGAATACCAAGGTGAAATCATGGGGATTTTGACCTTAAGCGAAAAATACCGCATTGATAAAGCGCACGAGTGCCAAACCGTCTTTGGCACCACAGAACTTGAGCATCCCGGCGTTGCTATGGTAATGGCACAAGGTGATGTCAACCTAGCGGGCGATGTGGTGGTGTTAAGTGAAGGCGAATTCCCGAGCAAATATGGTGATATCTACCTCACCCCGGCACAAACCCGTGACATCTTTACTCAAAATGGCTGGAAAACCGTCGCTGCCTTCCAAACCCGTAACCCGATGCACCGCTCACATGAGTACCTTGCCAAAATCGCCATTGAAATCTGTGATGGCGTACTGATTCATTCATTGCTTGGCGCATTAAAACCTGGGGATATTCCTGCAGATGTACGCCAAGAAGCCATTGGTACATTAATCGACCATTACTTCCGTAAAGACACCGTCATCCAAGCAGGCTATCCACTGGATATGCGCTATGCAGGTCCACGTGAAGCATTATTACATGCCTTATTCCGTCAAAACTATGGTTGTAGCCATTTGATTGTCGGGCGTGACCATGCAGGCGTCGGTGATTACTATGGCGCGTTTGATGCGCAGCATATTTTTGATACACTTAAACCGAATGATTTAATCACCCAACCGTTAAAAATTGACTGGACATTCTGGTGTGACGCTTGTGACTCGATGGCATCGACCAAAACTTGCCCACACGATGCCAGCCATCATGTCAAAGTCTCAGGTACCAAATTGCGTAAAGCCTTATCGGAAGGGGAAGACGTGCCTGATAACTTCAGCCGCCCAGAAGTGTTAGCGGTACTTCGTAACTACTATGAAGGCTTAGAAGATCATCAAAAACATAAAGTTGAGCTAACAGGTCACTCTGCAAAATAATTATTGCGCAGTTTAACGCTTATTAATCGATAAAAAGGGTATGTCATAATACCCTTTTTTTATTCAACCTTTAGCAAAAAAAAGAAGCACGCGGCTTCTTTTTTTATTGCTTAACATTGCTTAACTGAGCTAAATTTAATTAAGGCTAAATTTAACTAAGCTAAATCACATATTCGACGTGCGAATCTTGCAGAAAATTGGCAACAAAATGATTCGAGGGGTGATTGACTAGCGTCTCATAATCCCCAATTTGCACGATTTGACCTTGGTTCATCACCACAATTTCATCGGATAATTCTGCCGCTTCTTCTTGGTCATGGGTCACTAAAATACTGGTGACACCGAGCTCATGATGAATCGAGCGCAGCCAAGCGCGTAATTCTTTACGCACCTTGGCATCGAGTGCGCCAAATGGCTCATCGAGTAACAATAGCTTTGGCTCTACCGCTAACGCACGCGCCAATGCGATACGCTGACGCTGACCGCCTGAGAGTTGATGCGGGTATTTTTTTGCGGTTTGGGATAGTTGCACCAACTCCAGCAGATAATTGACCTTTTTGCTGATTTCCGCGTTGCTTAGGCGTTTGTTTTTTGGCATGACGGTCAAGCCAAACGCCACGTTATCAAACACGGTCATATGGCGAAATAACGCGTAATGCTGGAACATAAAGCCGATATGACGCTGCTGGACAGGCACATCGGTCACATCTTCACCATCAAACAAAATACGCCCCGTATCGGCAAGCTCAAGCCCTGCAATGATGCGCAGTAAGGTTGTCTTACCGCAGCCTGAAGGTCCCAAGAGCGAGGTTAATTTGCCCGTCGGTACGGTTAAATTAATCGGTTGTAGTGCAGTAAAGCGACCAAACTGTTTGGTGATATCACGGATTTCGATACTCATGGTATTCTCTTAACTTTTTTTACTTTTTAAATTGCATCAATGTTATTCATCATTGGCAGACTGACGTTTAGTCAACGCCTGCTGCACGATTAAGGTAACGAGTGCCAACAACGCCAACAAACTCGACAACGCAAACGCCGCCGTCATGTTGTATTCATTGTAGGCAATCTCAACCAATAGCGGCATGGTATTGGTTTCACCGCGAATATGACCTGAGACCACACTCACCGCGCCAAACTCACCCATCGCCCGGGCATTGGTCAAAATAATACCGTATAGCAATGCCCATTTGATATTGGGCAGCGTCACCCGCCAAAACATTTGCCAGCCTGAGGCACCGAGTGTTAATGCCGCTTGCTCTTCACTGCTGCCCTGCGACTGCATCAGCGGAATCACTTCACGCGCCACGAATGGAAAAGTCACAAACATGGTGGCAAGCACGATACCGGGAATGGCAAAAATCACTTGAAAACCAAAGTATTCTAGCCAGCCGCCAAGCCAAGTATTGGCGCCCAGTAGCGCGACAAACATCAAACCTGCAACCACCGGAGATACCGAAAATGGCAAATCTAGCAGCGTGGTGAGAAATTGCTTACCTTTAAAATCAAATCGGGTCAATAGCCAGGCTAAGGCAATCCCAATCACCGTATTAATCGGTACCACAATCAGCGCCGTAATCAAGGTAAGCTTGATGGCCGATAATGCCTCATGATCGGTCAAGGCAGCCACATACAACTGCCAGCCAGATTTTAAGGCTTCGTAAAACACCGATATCAGCGGAATCACTAGCATCAGCGTCATAAACGCCACCGCAATACCAATTAAGGTATAACGTAGCCATGTCGGCTCACGGGTTGCGGCTTGGGTTTGGTAAGGATATTGGCTGCTGTCTATCATACACTTGCCCCGCCCATACGTTTGGTCAATAGCCACTGCAAGGCATTAATGGCAAATAAAATCACAAACGAAATCATCAACATAAATAAAGCAACCGCGGCAGCCCCCTGTACATCAAAACTTTCAAGCTTACCAATAATGATTAACGGTAAAATCTCAGATTTCATCGGTAAATTACCCGCAATAAAAATCACCGAGCCATACTCCCCCGTCGCCCGCGCAAACATCATGCCCGAGCCCATCAGCAACGCAGGATACAACTCTGGCAAGATGACCCGTCTAAAAGTTGTCAATCTCCCAGCGCCTAGCACCGATGCCGCCTCTTCATATTCTGGCGACAGCTCCGCAAGCACAGGTTGTACCGCACGCACAATAAACGGCAAGCTCACCACAATTAGCGCCAACCAAATACCAATGGGGGTAAAAGCAATTTTAATGCCGAATGGCGCAAAAAACTGCCCGATTAAACCATTGGGTGCATATAAGGTTGCTAACGAAATACCCATTACCGCCGTTGGCAAGGCAAAGGGCAAATCCACCAGCGCATTTAAAATCGACTTTCCCCAAAACTCATAGCGCACCAACACCCATGCAATCAGCGTACCAAACACCAAATTGGTCAATGTCGCTAGCAATGACATTTTTAGCGACAGTTCAATCGCTGCCTTGACGCGCGGCTCGGCAATGGTTTTGATAAAGCCTGCCACGCCAATATCGGCGGCTGTCATTACCATTGCCACAAATGGCAACAGCACGATAATCGACAATGCCAAAACACTAATGCCCAAACTCAAATTAAAAAACGGCATGATATGGCGCTTTTTATTGCGTTTCAAGGGTGAATTGGGTGTTTTAGGCTGATTGTTTGAGGTTAAATCGGCTTGATGGTTAGCATTGATGCTTGCCATGCAGGGCTTCCTTTACTAATAATCGGTAGGCAACGTGAGAATTTAAAATAATAAACATACAAAATTGACTTCCTCCCCTCCCTAAAGTGAGGGGATTCCTGCTCCCAGACGGCCAAGCCCGACCGCAAGAATGTTCTTACTGGCATTGATATCTCTATCATGCCATGTGCCACACGAAGCACATATCCATTCTCTTATTCCAAGCGATTTTCTACCTTTCGGACTATTGGCGGTGATTTCACCGCAACACGAACATCGCTGGGTCGTGTATCTCTCATTCACGATTTCAAAACGGCAACCTGC
>NZ_DALZSV010000037.1:22258-23746 GCF_032014955.1 Moraxella sp. CTOTU47724 | reverse complement strand
GGCGTGACACGGGCAGAGAAATCGCCATCACCCAGTTGGGTGATTTGCCGACTTAGCTGATTAATACGCCATGTCATGGTGCGCGCAATCATCCATAACATGCCCGACATGATGAGCAGCAGTAGCAAGGTGCCTGTCAATAAATTAATCGCGGGCGAAATCGCACGGCGGTTACTAAGTTTTGATTGGTATAATAGCACATAACCTGATTGGCTATTAACTTGAATTTCGGTCGGGTGTTTTGGATCATCTCTAGGAAATAGAGATAAAAAAAATGGCGGATTTGGCGGTAAGGTGGCAGGCAGCCCACGCATGATCATAATCGCTTCGCCACTTTTGCCATCATATAAACCAAATTTGGCGTTGAGTGAATCGCTATAGATATTAAAACTACGGCGTACGAGGGCAAGTAGATAACGGGTTTCGAGATTTTTTTGTTGGTCTTGAGCGGTACGTAGCTCCACTAGTAGCGGGTCTAGCTGCTGGGTGACTTGGCTGGCAATGACTTGGTGGCGGGTGTTGGCCGAAGTATCGTGTACCAAATGGCTTAAAACTACCATTGCCCCAGCAAAAATGACCAATGCCAGCATAACGCTGGCAAATAACTTGCTAAATACACTGTTAAATTTTATGCCGCTTAATCGCACACAGAATCCAGAAATCGTGGGTCATCATTGGCTATTATAATAGCTTTGCTAGCATAAATAACCAAGGATGATGACCTTTTGCGTGTTAAATTTGTCAAGCTATCTTACACTCTTACACTTGGTCAGTGGCAAACTGATAGCCGACACCACGCACTGTGATAATGCGTTTTGGCTGGCGAGGATTGTCTTCAATCAGCGCGCGCAGACGTGAAATATGCACATCAATGGCACGGTCGATGTTATCACTGCTGTCATCGTTTGGCATCGCATGCCAGAGCTGTTCACGGCTCAGTACTTTACCTGAGTGGGTAGCAAAGTAATGCAATAACTGAAACTGGTGGGTGGTCAAACGCACCGGCTCATCATCAATCGTCACTTCATGGCTGTCCGGATAAACCTTTAAGCGACCAAATACTAAGTTATCTTCTTTTTGCTGATGAAGCGGCAGGTCATGACGGCGCATGACCGCACGGATACGCGCCAATAGTTCACGCGGTTCAAATGGTTTTGAGACATAATCATCCGCGCCCATTTCAAGACCCAACACACGGTCAGTGGTGTCACCTTTGGCGGTGAGCATGATAATCGCCGTTTGCGCCAGACGACTATCTTTGTGCTGACGAATACGTTGACACACTTGCATGCCATCCATATCCGGCAACATCAAATCTAAAATTACCAAATCAATGGATTTTGCAGGGTTAAATAGCGTCTCTAGACCTTCTGTTGCGGTTGGGGCATGCTGAACCTCATAGTAGTTCATGCCCAAATATTCGCTAATCAACTCGGCTAAATCTGGATCATCCTCAATCAATAGTACGGTTTTAGTACCACTATTATT
>NZ_DALZSV010000037.1:0-22158 GCF_032014955.1 Moraxella sp. CTOTU47724 | reverse complement strand
CAATATGATAGTGTCTTACACAGATTTATAAAACTTCTTAGCTGCCAATCATACAGCTATCAATCACACAGCCCAATTAATGCATAGCCCAATTTAAAATTGTACTGGGCTACTCATTCTTAAGTTTCTTTACACTGTATAAAATTGTAATGAATTATTGCTTAAAGTGAGTCGTGGCGCTCTATTGCAAGGGTTTTTGCTTCCTTTTTAGCAAATAACCGAAAAAACCGCTGTTTGCCATCATCTAAATAGGTATAAATCACCGGCACCACAATCAAGGTCAATAAAGTTGAAGTAATCACCCCGCCAATAATAGCGTGTGCCATCGGTGCTTGCTGCTCCGACCCTTCACCGATGCCCAGTGCCAGCGGTATCATCCCCATCACCATGGCAGCGGTAGTCATCAAAATGGGGCGCAGGCGCGTTTGACCCGCGAGCATAATAGCTTCATTACGACTCAAACCGTTTGACAAAGATTCTTTAATAAAATCAATGAGCAAAATCGCATTCTTACACACCAATCCCATCAGCATGATAATGCCGATGATAGAAAACATATTAAGACTAGAGCCAAATAAAAATAACGCAAAGAACACCCCAATCAGCGATAACGGCAGCGATGCCATAATCGCCACAGGGTATAAAAAGCTATTAAACTGTGACCCTAACAACATATAGATAAATACAATTGCCAGTCCAAGCGCGGTTGTTGCGTAGCCGATGGATTCTGCCATGTCCTTGTTAGAGCCTTGTACCGCAAAGCTGTAACCGGGCGGCAGTTTCATCTCGTTTTGGATTTTTGTGATATCCGCGCCGATATCACCTGCCGGTCTGCCGTCCGTGTTGGCTTGGACTACCACCTCACGAAACAGCGAACGCCGGTTGATTTGCGGTGCACCTAAGGTTTCACTAAAATTCGCCACTTGCGATAGCGGCACTAGCACTGGTTGACCATTTTGATCCGTACGGCTTGATGACAAGTACATGGATTGTAGTTGCGAGATGGTCTGGCGGTTGTCGTCATTTAAGCGCACGTTGACATCGATATTGTTGCCGTTGTCATCTTTAAAGGTGCTCACATTGTCACCGGCCAGCAGCGGGCGTAATGCTTGTCCGATTTGCCCAATCGAAAGACCGGCGTCATTTGCTGCTTCTCGGTTAATGGTGACATTGACCATTGATTTGGGCTGTTTAAGCGTGCTTTCCAAATCTACCAAGCCATTGACGTTTGAGAGTTTTTGCATAAACTCATTGGATAAACGTTGCAGCTCATTTAAATCATTGCCTTTGATGGATATCATAATCGGCTTAAGACCACCGCTGACCGCCATGGCAGCGGCTGCCACAGAGGTGACTTTAATGCCGCCTACCTGCTGCAATTGCTCACGCATGGCACGGTTTAAGGCATCTAGTCCGCGCGTGCGCTCATCTTTGGGTACTAACGATACATTCACTTGTACCCGATTGTTACCGCTATAGGACATCGCATTAACCGTGGCATAAGTATTGGTAACCTCAGGAAAACTTTGTAATACCGCGTTGACTTGTGCTGCTTTTTGCTGGGTATAGTCAATATTGGCGTTGACAGGCGTTTCAAATTTGACTTTGATTTCATTCATATCCGCTTGCGGGACAAATTCTTTGCCCACCAACCCCACGGCAAAAAATGCGGCAACCAGTGAGCCAATTGCAATAAGCACAGTTATCAAACGATGGCGTAAACTCCACGCAAGAATATGGCTGTATAGATTGGTCAACCGATCTAACAGGCGCTGAAAACCCGCTAATAGCCAAGCAATTGGTCGTTTGCGAAACGATACCCGCCCATTGAGTCGGTCATGTTGGTGCGCGGCATCTGGGTCTGGCCAAATCGAAGACAACATCGGGTCAAGCGTGAAGCTAACGAATAACGACAGCAACACAGCGGTGGAAACGGTCACACCAAACTGATAAAAAAAGCGTCCGATAATCCCGCCCATAAAAGCCACGGGTAAAAATACCGCCACAATCACCAGCGTCGTCGCTAGCACGGCAAGCCCGATTTCTTGGGTGCCATCAAGCGCCGCTTGGCGGTGATGTTTGCCCATACCCACATGGCGCACAATATTTTCCCGCACCACAATCGCATCATCAATCAGCAGTCCGATACATAATGCCAGCGCCAGTAGGGTCATCATGTTGATGGAAAAACCAAACGTCCAAATCGCCGCTAAAGTACCGAGCAGCGAAATGGGTAGCGTCAATCCTGTGATAATGGTCGAACGCCACGACCCTAAGAACAACCAAACAATAAACACCGCCAATATCGCTCCTTCAATCAAGGTGCGCACCACATTATTTAACGAGCCGCGAATACTTTTTGAGCTATCAGCCACCACCGTCATGGTGACACCTGGGGGTAGGGTCGATTGGATTTCTGCCAGACGCTGCTGGGTTTTATCAACCACATCAATCACATTGGCATCCGACATTTTGATAATATCCATTGCCACCGCAGGTTGACCATTTTGTAGCGACGCTGACTCAGCCTCGGCTTGTCCATCAACGACTTGGGCAACTTGCGATAAATACACAGGCACGGTAGCACCCGTGCTTGAACGATTTTGGGCGACAATGATTTGGTTAAACTCATTGGGTGTTTTGACCAACCCGTTAACTTGAATCACCATTTCTTGATTTTGATTATTGATAGTACCAACAGGTAATTCGACGTTTTCTGAGCGTAGCGCATTGCTAATTTGATTGACTGAGACTTTATAGGCATTCATTTGGGTGGGATTGAGTAGCACACGGATTTGACGCTGACGACCCCCCAAGATATCGACACGACCCACCCCTGTGACTGTTTGTAGCTGTTTTTTGACCGTGTTGTCTAAATAAGTGGATAATTCCCGAAGCGACATTTTGTCAGAGCGAAACGTGACAGACACTACAGGTGCGTCGGCAGGATTGTACTGCGCAACGATAGGCGTGGTGACTTCATCCCGAAAGGTGGGGGTCACCAGTGCCAATTTATCACGCACGTTTTGCGCGGCAACATCGGATGGGATATTTAAATCAAACTGCACGATGACTTGTGACAGGCCTTGTTGGGTGACGGAGGTCACTTCTTTGACACCGGCGATGGTATTGACTTGGTCTTCAATTTTTTTGGTAATGTCGGTCTCGATGACTTCAGGCGAAGCACCACTATAAACGGTATTGACCACCACAAAAGGGAATTCAATATTAGGAAATTCCTCAACTTTCATGCGAAATGTTGCCAGTAATCCAATGACCATCAGCGCGAGCATGATCATGGCGGCAAACACAGGATTGTTGATACTGACGCGGGTAAGCCACATAGCAAATTCCTAATACTAAAATTTTTAACAATATAAAATGATTGAATGAAACACTATCAGTAAGCTATTTGAGCACGACTTTTTTACCCACATCATTGGCATTGAGATTTGCCACAATCACTGTGGTGTTAGGCTCGATGCCAGCAATTAAATACTGACTGGTATCGTCAAGGTGTTTGAGTACCTTAATAGGCTGTTTGGTAATCACATTGTCTTTACTCACCACCAAAATCGTGCCAGCTTCTAAGGTTGGACTTGTGGCGGATTGGTCACTGGAGTTATTGGCTGCGCCTTTTGCTCCAGATTCGAGCATTACCGCTGACATCGGCACCAATACCCCAACTTGTGCAACCCCATAATTAAGCTTGCCCGTGGCATACATGCCCGGGCGAAGTCCACGATTACGCTGAGAAGGCTTAACCGCGATATAAATGGTCAGCTGGCGAGTGGCGGCATCGACTTGGGGTGAAATGCGGCTAATTTGTCCGATGTACTGATTGGTTTGATTACTAATAGTAAAAGGCACTTGTTGACCAAGTTGTAGCTGTGTTTGTGCTTCGCTAGGGACATTGGCGGCAAACTCAAGTTTATTGGGGTCAATGATTTCCATCAAGGCTTGGTTTTGCGTGACTACCTGTCCGACATTGACGCTGCGACTGCTGACAATCCCAGTGGTAGGCGCATAAATCGTGGTATCACCAAACATTTTTTGTGCGCTACTTAATTGGGCTTGTTTGGCTTTGATGGCTTCACGCTGGGCAATACTATCTGCCACACTACGCTCATACTCTATTTGTGAGACAAAGCCTTGCTCGAGCAAAATTTTATTACGCTCAGCAAGTTTATTGGCGACGATTGCTTGTGCTTGGGCGGCTGCAACATCGGCTTGCGCTTGAGCGAGTTGGTTTTTACTATCACTGATATCAAGTCGTACCAGTGGCTCACCTTTTGCCACTGTTTTACCCACATCAGCGAGCACTTGCTGCACTTGCGCATTCAAGGTTGATTGCACCACTGTGTGGTCTGAAGGCTGGAGCGTCCCTGTCACGGTGACACTCGGTTCAAAACGGTCTGCTTTGGCGGTGATAACATCAGCGGCTAATAGCTGAATCTCGTTGTTGGCGATTTGCGTGGTGGCTGACGCGGTGTTGACTTGAGTGTTTTGGGTTGACAACGGGCTTTTGCTATCGTTTTGCTGTTTTTGGCAGCCACTCAAACTCATAACAGTGGTAGCCACAGCTAGGCTTAATGGTACAACTTTGGTGATAAACTTCGATGTTATCATGAACGAGACGTCCTCAGCGCAAACAATCAACTTAAAAAAATATAAAATGATGTAGAAATAACCAGTACAATGCGTTTTTCTAAGCTTATTTCAACATGTTTCTATCATCAGGTAATACCTGTATATTACCATGGCTCTATGGGCAATCTACCAAAGCAGTCACCAGATCAAACTCGAATGGTCATCAGGATGTTAAAAATGAACGATAAGTGCATCGATTTAAGCATACTTTGTAGCAAAAAAGTATGGTAGTATTTTAACAATAATCACCATACAGTTGGTTTTTAACTATCCGTCTGAAATATTTGTTATATCTTATAAAAATTATTTACAATAGCTTCGTTTGATTGTCAAATATTGTACCAGTGACTTTTGAGCGTTGATGGCATCATTTAATACCTGCCCCAACGCCTATAACTTAAAGTTTTGAGCAATCGCTATAGGACAGTGGGTAGCAAAATCATAGCGAAACAACCATTAGGAAAATATTATGGATGCAAATTTTGAAGGCCTAAAAGTCATGATTATTGACGATTCAAAAACCATTCGTCGTACCGCAGAGACGTTACTTGCAAAGGCAGGCTGTGACGTGATTACGGCTGTTGATGGCTTTGACGCGTTAGCAAAAATTGCGGATACCAACCCAGATTTGATTTTTGTCGATATCATGATGCCACGCCTCGATGGTTATCAGACTTGCTCACTGATCAAAAACAACGCAGATTTTGCTGCCAAACCCGTGATTATGCTGTCATCAAAAGATGGCTTGTTTGATAAAGCGCGGGGTCGTATTGTCGGCTCAGATGAGTACTTGACCAAACCATTTAGTAAAGAAGAGCTATTTGACGCCATTGAACGTCATCGTCCTGCGTCTTAATACGCTGTGCTGAAGATTAACAACATGCCAGTACCACTGTTGTTAATACTTAAAGTTTACAATCACTAGCCACGACCAAACTAGAGATGACTAACATAAAAGCGCAGATTGCAACCTAGATGGGCATAGATTTGGGATGCGTGTTTAAAGTTGTGCTGTCATGAGTAAAGATACACAAAACAGCAAAATATAAAGCGATTAATATAATCAATCAGCAGGTAAAAAGGTAAGTCTATGGCCAAAATCTTAGTAGTTGATGATTCACCATCAGAAATGGCAAAATTTCGGGATATTTTGACCCGTCATCAGTACGAAGTCATTGAAGCCCATACAGGCGATGATGGGATTCAAAAAGCCAATGAGTTTTTCCCAGATGTGATTTTGATGGATGTGGTCATGCCAGAGATGAACGGCTTTCAAGCGACCCGCAAACTTACCCGTGACCCAAAAACCAGTCATATCCCTGTTGTTATCATCAGTACTAAAAATCAAGAAACTGACCGTGTATGGGGCAAGCGCCAAGGTGCCCGGGATTATCTAAGTAAGCCGATTACAGAAGAAGCATTAATCACTGTAATCCGTTCCGTGATGGAGTAGGTTTCGTGTCTTCAAATGGCTTTATTGAGCTTTTACGACTCGCTGACCGCGGTATCAAACGACAAAAAGGTGCTCACTTTGACCAAAAAACCCAGTGGTTAGGGGTTGCGTTTTCGCTCGGTGGCTACCACTTGGTAGCCCCACTCGGCGATGTGGCTGAGGTGCTATCTTTGCCTGCTTATACCTCAGTGCCTTTGTCAAAACCTTGGCTATTAGGGATTGCCAATGTGCGGGGACGGTTGTTACCGATTACCAATTTGTCGAACTTTTTAGGTTTACATCCACTAAGCTCAAATTACCAATCCGCCAATCAAAAGATTTTGGTAATTGATCAACCCAAGCTCTTTAGTGGCTTACAAGTCGATGAGATATTGGGTATCCAAACCTTTAGTCAAGGGCAATATCAGCCTATCGAAATGCCGAATGATTCACCGCTCGCTCAGTATACGCATGGTCGGTTTAAACAAAATGAGCAGATTTGGTATGTGTTTATGCCAAGCTTATTGGCGCAAGACACGCGTTATTTAGAAGCAGCGTTATAACCTAATTTTCTAACTCATTAAAATAATTGAGGGTTTACCATATCATGGATACTAAAACTTCGACCCTAAGTACCAATATCAACTCCCCTGTCGCGGTCGGGCCTGGCAACAGTAATTATCGTATGGATAGGGGACGCTCAACCAACTGGATTTTTTGGGCAAGTATCTGTGGTGGCGTGGCTGCGTTGGCGTTTATTTATCGACTTTACCAATTGCTGATTTTGGTGCGTCAAGATAATAGTGTTGCCAATAGTTTTTTGACGATTTGGTTGCCCTCTATTTTGATTGTATTAGGCGTCATTGGGGCGATTTACTTTTTGACTCGCCAGATTAATGCTAAAACCTATCGAGAGAAGGCAGAAGGTGAGCGTGAAACGCTGCGCCAACGTCATGAAATGGAAGTTGAATCTGAGCGTGCCCGTAAAATCCAAGAAGAAAACGAACGCAACCAAATGGCGATTTTGCGTTTGCTTGATGAGTTAGGCGATTTAGCGGAAGGTGACTTGACCGTGAACGCGACAGTCTCAGAAGACTTTACAGGGGCGATTGCAGACTCGGTCAACTTTGCGATTGACCAATTGCGTCAACTGGTTTCTGCGATTAACGTCACCGCAGAGCGGGTCGCGCGCGCATCTGACCAAACACAGGCAACGGCAGTTGAACTGGCTGAAGCCTCTGAAAGCCAAGCGCAAGAAATTGCAGGAGCTTCTGCAGCGATTAATGAGATGGCGGTGTCGATTGACCAAGTATCGTCAAATGCCGCCGAATCTGCTGCGGTTGCGGACCGTTCGGTTGCGATTGCCTATAACGGGGCAGAAGTGGTGCAACGTACTATTGATGGTATGAATACCATTCGTGACCAGATTCAAGAAACCTCAAAACGTATTAAGCGCCTCGGTGAATCATCGCAAGAGATTGGCGATATCGTTGGACTGATTAATGACATTGCTGACCAAACCAACATCCTTGCGTTGAATGCGGCGATTCAGGCATCGATGGCGGGTGAAGCAGGGCGTGGTTTTGCGGTTGTTGCTGACGAGGTTCAGCGCCTAGCAGAACGTTCAGCCACAGCGACCAAACAGATTGAAACACTGGTTAAAACCATTCAGGCAGATACGAACGAAGCGGTGATGTCGATGGAATCAACCACCGCAGAAGTTGTACGCGGTGCAAAACTTGCAAAAGACGCGGGTGAGGCGCTTGAAGAAGTACAAACTGTATCTAACAACTTGGCATCATTGATTCAGAGTATCTCGAATGCTGCGCGTCAGCAGGCAGCCTCGGCGGGTCATATTTCAAATACGATGAACGTCATTCAAGATATTACCTCGCAAACCACCTCAGGTACCATGGCAGCCGCTCGTTCAATCGGTCAGCTTAATGAAATGGCGGCGGCGCTTCAAGAATCAGTATCGGGCTTTAAATTGCCAGATGATGCTTTAGCAAGCGCTTAATGGCTAATGCTTAATTAGGCTTAGTAATCAACAGTTAGCTAAAAGTAAAGGGTGGTTTTTACCACCTTTCTTTTTATGACTGTTAGATGAATTATAAGTAGTAAACAAGGGTATGGGTGTTAGATGAGGAGTTGGACGCGGTTGTTTTAATCACTAATTGAGATTTTTTAATGCCAAGTCACGTACCGATAATAAGTTATTCACCGATAACAACTAGGCTAGAGGTAAGACTAAATAACTTTTATGCAACAATACCATCTATCTGAGCAAGCATTGTCACTGTGGCTCAACTATGTTGAACACCAAGTGGGTTTTATCCTACCAAAGTCTCAGAACAACTGGGTAAAAGGTATCATTGAGCGGCATATGCGGCGCAATGCGCTTGACAGTACGGCGTTATTACAGACAATTGTGCAGAATACTACTATCTATCATCAGCTAATCGATGATATATTGATTCCTAGAACCCAGTTTTTTCGGCATTTACCTACTTTTGCATTTGCTGAAGCAGTTGCCAACGCATGGCATTTGCAGCCACAAAACCAACAACATAGTTTTACAGCGTGGAGTGTGGGGTGTTCGACAGGGCAGGAGGCAGTCACGATTACACTATGTCTAGAAAATGCCTTGGATGGGATGCAAGTTTATCAGGTGTTTGGCTCAGATTTTCACCAGCAATCATTGATTGATGCAACGCTTGGCAACTATGACAACGCGCAAAAACCGTTTATTCCTGCTCTGTATCATCACTATCTTAAAGACGTTGGTAGGGATAAATTTACGCTAATCCCTACAATAAAATCGCAATTGAAGTTTTTTAGCAAAAATTTAGTCGATGCTCAGCAATCGATTCCTCTAGAGGCAGGTCAATGCCAAATGATTGTCTGCAACAATGTGTTAATTTATTTTCGGCAATTTGAGCAGCGTGACATCGTGCGTTATTTAGCCCGTTATTTGGCGGATGATGGTGTTTTGTTATTAGGCGCAGGTGAAAGTCTGGTGTTTAGTGATCCAGATTTACAGCAAATTGCCGTACCGACAATCAATGGCTATTGCAAAACGGTTGCCCCAGATTGGCTCAAAGCAGTGGCAAATATTGAGCGCTAATCAGTGAAGTCAATATTGAAGGTTATAAAAGCTATCAACCTGAGTTGACGCCAGACAGCGGGTAAGTTATTTTAAGTGATATAAGAAATTAATAAACGACTGCGTTACAGCTAACTTAACATCGAGAAAAATCGTCATCGTTTTTGACAGTCGTTGTACTAGGAATATGGTATGAGTAAACAACGTAATTTGATCGCCTTAGACTGGTTGATGCCTGTTTTAAAAGACGTATTTGGTGAACTTAACCAGTTGCTACAACGACAGGACACGCAGCCAGCGTGGCAGTTAATCGGTCAACATTTGCACCAAATCACCGGTGCACTCGCGCTTGCCAACCAGCCAGCCTTATCAAAACTGGCAAAAACGCTTGATAAAACCACTATCGCCATTCAGCAAGAAACTTTATCCCCGCAGTATTTTAGTCAAATCAGCCATGCGGTGAGGTTGCTGCAATTTGATATTGAACAAGTACAAGCTAAACAGCAGATTCATACCGACTGGGTCAATGACCGAATCGCTTATTTTGAGCAATTGCTTGGCATAGCATCATCTTATGAGCCCATCCAAGCTGCCACAGACAATACTTTATTATTTTTAAGCCAATTACCCACGCCAGACATCAAACATTCATGGGACAGTGCCCAAGCCGATGAGTTACTTAAAATCTGGCGTTATACCAGTTTGCAACTACTACAAAACGCGACCAACGATAGCAAACATTTAGATGCACTGACCAAGGTTGCTGGCTATTTATCCCAGGCTGCCATCAATCCTGCTTGGCGTCAATTTTGGCAGTTGGTCGCAGTGTGGTGCAATAACCTAACCATCAATGACAAGCCTGCGCCAACCGCTTATGCTTCGCTATTAAACAGTCTGTCATTGGTGCTGACGCATGATTTGACTCTCACCCCTGATATTACCGTGTCTCGTCTGGCAGTTGATGTGTTATTAGCGCTCAATGCGTTAACCCACAAATCGCATGACGCTAAAGCCCTGTTATCAAGCTTGGATATCAATAGTGGTGACACGCTTGATAATCTATTTAGTCAAGTATTAGAAAAACTTGAAAAAATTATTTATCAAGTGCATGAGCCGCTCACCATTTTGCCGCTGCTAGAATCGGTCAAAAATAGTTTGGCAAATCGCGGTTGGGTGTTTTATGAAAACCAAATGGCGCAAATTATCGATGATGTGCGTTTGATGACGCAAGATACCTTTATGGCGTCATCACTGACTTGGCAGGTAGAACGCCAGCTGCAAGATTTTTATAGCCAGTTGTTGTCAACGGTTGAAACCCTTGATAGCCAAATTGGCTTACAGCATTTTGCCTATGCCAGCAATCCGCAAAATGAAGCAGTGCGGCAAACGCGCATGCATGTTGAAAATATCAAGCGGTCGTTTAATCAATATATCCAAACCCGTGACTTAAATAAGTTAACAGCCAATGAAGAATTGATTGCCACCATTCAAGTTTTTGGGGCATTAGGCTTAACACGTCCCAAAGAATTGGTCGAACAAATTCGCTTATTATTTAGCCGTATCCATAAAAATTCGGTACAGGTATTAAGCTGGGAAGCCAGTGATGCCATCGCCGACATGATTGCCCGCTTTGAGCTATTTTTGGATTATTTATCCAATCAGTCTGTCAATGAAGAATTTTTGGATGAAACCCAAACACAGCTTAACCGCGCCAATTTATTGCTTAATCGCTTAATCGAAACGCCATTAACCGCCGCTGAAGTGGTAGCACCCACCAAGCACTTTGGCAGAGATACGGTGATTTACGATGATGAAGGCGAACGTATTGCCAGTGATATTAAATCACTATCACAAGGGGTAGCTACTGCTGGAGAAGCGTCTATCACGCAAATACCTGCCACGCAAACGGCTGCCACGCAAACGCCTATGATGCAAATGCCTGGCGTGCAAGAATCGCAAGCGCTGGCGGTTGCAAGGCAAGCCCTCAAAGATGATGACTATAGTATGGATGAAGATATCCGAGACATTTTCATTGAAGAGGCGCAAGAAGTCCTCGCTGAGTTGGGTGAGCAAATTCCCGTATGGGAAGTGGATACCCGTGAATTAGTCGCGCTCAAAGATATCCGCCGAGGTTTTCATACCTTAAAAGGCTCAGGTCGTATGGTCGGCGCTCATCAAATTGGTGAGATGTGTTGGGCGGTAGAAAACATGCTCAACCGTGTGCTAGATGGCACTTTAGCGGTTAGTGATGCGTTAGTGGGCTTTATCAAAGATACCCATCGCAAACTGCCGACACTGGTTGAAGATTTTCAGCAGCAGCGGGCGCCAAGTATTGACCCTGCGGTTACGGTATTGCAAGCGACTAATCTATTACAGCAGCAGCCGATTAATACAGGTCTGTCAGAAACCAATGGCTTAAATAGCCTTGTACCAGTCAGTGCTAGTGTGGCTAAAGACAGTGATAATGTGGCTCAAGGCAATGAAGCTGCGAGCGACACTGCGCCATCAACCACAGGGGATATTTATGCCTTACCTGAAGTGGTGGCTCGCGAATATGAGCAGCTAACGACGATTACAGATGCAGTCAGCGATCCCGATATTCAAGAAATCTACATCGAAGAAGCCAATGAAGTGATTGAGACAATTGCACCGCTTAACCAAGCTTGGCAAGCTAAGCCCAATGATTTTGATACCTTAAAAGAAATCCGCCGAGGTTTTCATACCTTAAAAGGCTCAGGTCGCATGGTTGGCGCCAATCAGCTAGGCGAGCTTGCCTGGTCGATTGAGAACATGCTCAATCGCGTGCTTGACCATACCATAACAGTAGACGAGGGGGTTTTACGTCTAGTTGGTGATGTCATTGAGGCATTTGGCGGGCTCATCACGATTTTTGCCCAAAATCGTACAGATTATCCCGCAGTGATTCAATTATGGCAAGCCGTCGCTAATAGCTATGCCAAAAAACATGGCGACAGCTTTAGCTATCATCAAGCCTTATCCGCTTTCGCGGGACAGGCAGCAGCTTCGCCAAGTGCGTCACACTCAAGTGCGCCACACACTGATGCGGCGCTTTCGTCTACTAACGCCACCGCCCAAACTCAAGCGCCACAGAATGTCAGTGGCATTAGTGACATCAGTAGTGAAATGGATGTCGCTGATGACGTATTTATTGAAGAAGCAGACGAGTTATTGGTCGATATTGATAACTTTATTACCCACCATTTGGGTGAACCTGCAACGCATGTGCCTGATGCCATATTACGTGCATTCCATACCTTGCGTGGTGGCGCAGCGCTGATTGAACTCAACAATGTTTATCGCTTAAGCGCGGCGGTAGAAGAAGCACTGGGCGACTTATTACATAATGAAATGCCGCTTACTGCTAGCCAGTTATTGACCTTGCAAGAGGCCAAAGATCTACTGCAAACCTACATTGATGAGCATAAAATCCATCATGATGTGACGGTGGTGGAAGATAACACTGACATTGTTGCCGACTTGATTGAACGGCTAACAGATGCCAATACTGAATCTTATGAAAGCACAAAACTGACGGTCAAAGACTTGATGGCGCTTGGGATTGATGACTTACTAGATGCCGATCAGCAAGCACAGGCTAAGTTTGCTGGTGAGAGTGAACAAGTTATTGCTTATGCCGAGCAGCTTGAACAACAAGCCTCAAGGCTTGCGCAAGCGACTGAAGGTTTGAGTTATTTTATCATTCCAAGCACCTTACAGTTTGCCTATAAAAAACTCGCTGATTATCCGCAATTTGCCAAAAATGAAGACATTTATGATGCCTTAGTGGGCGTACACAATCAGCTCATCAATATGTTTGACGCCATTGCAGCAGGACTGCGCGTCAATATCAATGAAGAGGCGATTGAAAGCTTAAGAAAATTATTGGCAAAAAGTCAGTACCAAGCTGAGATGGATGCTATCGAGTACCAGACAATCGCTACCGACGATGAACTGTTGCAGATTTTCTTGGATGAAGTGCAAACCATTCAGCCCGATATGCAAAATTACTACAACCAATGGCTCAATAACCTTAGCAATTTAGCGGTGGTCAAAGAACTAGCTAATTATATGCACATTTTAAAAGGGGGTGCAGAGCTAATCGGGGTATCGAGTATTGTCGAGATGGCGCTACGTGGTGAGCAAGTGTATGACGCCATTGACAAAGGTATTTTACCTAGTGATACCGATACCGCTTCATTGCTACAAAAACTGCATGAAACCATTGCCTCACAGCTCAAGCAAGTTCGACAATTTAGTCGCTCTTTTGAAGCCACAGATTTTGCCCGCCAAATCGATGAGGTCATCGCCGGCACAGTACAAAGTCGGGACTTGGTATTTGCGGTGCCACTGATTGTTGAAGCCAATCCTGAAGAGTCGATAGAGCAAAAACAACCTGCCAAAGAGGGTGATAGCGCACTTGCGAAAAATGATCCACTCTACATCGAAGAAATTATTAACAACTTTGAAGAGCGTCGTTTAGAGACTTGGAAAGGTCAAGAGCCTGACGAAGATATCTTAAAAGTGTATCTTGAAGAAGCCAAAGAGCTGATTGATAGCAGCAGCCTGCATTTACAAGAGTTCCGTAGTAATAACAGTGATCTTGCAGCATTACAAGCCTTGCAACGTGAATTGCACACCATCAAAGGTGGCGCAAGAATGGTCGGTGCAGAAGGGATTGCTACATTAGCGCACGAAATGGAAACCATCTACGAAGAGCTAGGCAGCCGCCGCAAACCTGCCACTCGGATGATTGGTAACCTATTGGCGGTGTGTCATGACTGGTTAGCAAGTGCGATTTATGTATTAGAAAATAAATTTAACCCACAAACGCCGGTGGCGTTGGTTGCAGCGCTGCAACAATTCTCGCGAAAGCCTGATAGCTTAAAAGAAATCCCCAATGTTAACCTCACCAGCCAAATTGAACAAATTGATATCTATCGCAGTAGTCTCGGGCAAGACACGTTAGAAGTCAAACAGCGCGACCTAAGCGTCATGCCGCTGATGACGGGTAACTTTGAATCTGAGCAAGATCAATCGAGCCTTAATGCTGAGACGCTTAGGATTTCTGCAAGTACCATGGAGCGTATGATTAACCTATCAGGTGAGTCCGCGATCAACCGCTCACGAATTGAGATGGGTATATCGAGTCTATCAAACAATATCGAAGAGATGGGCGCAACCGTACAGCGTCTAGCAGATCAGCTACGCCGTATGGAAACTGAGCTTGAGATTCAAATTTTGTCACAAATTGGTGATGAACATGCGTTAGAAAATGACTTTGACCCGTTAGAGATGGACCAATATTCAGCGCTCAACCAACTGTCAAAATCGCTCTCGGAATCGGCATCGGACTTGTTAGACATCAAAACCACCATGCTCGATAAAACCCGTGAAACCGAAAACTTGCTACTGCAGTTATCACGCACCCAGTCCGATTTGCAAGA
Organism: Moraxella sp. CTOTU47724; assembly: GCF_032014955.1. NCBI lineage: Bacteria > Pseudomonadati > Pseudomonadota > Gammaproteobacteria > Moraxellales > Moraxellaceae > Moraxella > Moraxella sp. CTOTU47724. The sequence continues at coordinate 7,508 of NZ_DALZSV010000037.1, read as the reverse complement.
AGGGTTGATGGACTCACGTACTGTGCCATTCTCGCGTATCACGCCACGTCTGCAACGGGTCGTCCGTCAAACAGCCACCGAGCTTGGCAAGTCTGTTGAACTGCGAATCCTAAACGATGAAGGTGAAATTGACCGTAATATCCTTGAGCGTATTACCTCACCGCTTGAGCATATGCTACGTAACGCCGTTGACCATGGTATCGAAAAATCGCAAGAACGTATTGAAAGTGGTAAATCAAGAACAGGCTTAATCACGCTTGAAGTGCTGCGTGAAGGCGGTGAAATCGTTATCAACTTAATCGATGATGGGCGCGGTATTAATGTGAATGCGGTACGCCAAAAAGCGATTGAGCAAGGCTTGATTTCTGCCAAAGATAGCAGTCTAAAAACACTTGATATCATGCAGTATATCTTTAACGCGGGTCTGTCCACCGCCAAATCCGTATCACAAATCTCAGGCCGTGGGGTAGGTATGGATGTGGTACAAAGTGAGGTCAAACAGCTAGGTGGTGTAGTCACTGTCGACTCTGAGCCTGGCAGAGGCTCACGCTTTACCATGCGTTTACCATTGACGGTTGCGGTGTCTGATGCCTTGATGGTTAGGGCAGGCGATAAATACTTTGCTGTACCATTGGTGCAAATTGAACGTGTGATGCGGGTCAATGTCGATGCGATTGCTAATTTTTATACCACGAATGCCGATAGCATCAATATCGATGGACAAGCCTATCGTCTGCGCTATCTCAATCAGATTTTGTACGGTAGCGACCCGGTGGATGCACTAGCGCACCAGTCAAGCAGCGTACCCGTGATTATTATTCGTACTGACTTAGGTCAGCGCATGGCGCTGCAAGTGGATATGATTGCAGGCTCTCGTATTGAAGTGGTCGTCAAACCACTCGGTCGTCAGCTCTCACATATCGATGGAATTTCGGCTGCTACCATCATGGGGGATGGTTCGGTCATGCTCATTCTTGACTTGGTGGCATTGATGCGTAATGTCAGCAATATCGCCAAAGTCGAGCAGCAAAAAGCCAATAAGTCGGTCAAACAAGCGCACAAACCCGTGGTACTAATTGTGGATGACTCAGTAACCGTACGTAAAGTCACCTCGCGCCTACTGGAGCGTAACGGCTATGATGCCCAAGTGGCAACGGATGGTATTGATGCGCTAGAAAAACTGCAAGAAATGCTACCGGAAGTCATTGTATTGGATATTGAGATGCCACGTATGGACGGCTTTGAAGTCGCCAACCATATTCGCCATAACCCACGACTTAAGCATATCCCTATCGTCATGATTACATCGCGTACCGGTGAAAAACACCGTGAACGGGCGTTTGGTATCGGGGTAAATGAATACATGGGTAAACCATTCCAAGAACAAATGCTGTTAGACACGTTAGCGCGCTTTACCCAACAAGCAAAAACTGACTAAGCCGACCATGTAAAGGATACAATCATTCATGCTGTCAAAGCACTCACCGCTGCGATTTTTTATCGTTGCTGAGGAAAATCAGCAACGGCTTGCCTTTAGCGATACTATTCGTTCATGGGGATTTGAAATCGTGGAATGCTTGGTAGCGTCACAGCTGACCGAAAAACATTTTCAGCAAAAAGTGGATGTATGGCTAGTCGATACCCAAGATGATTACGCAGTCATTCAAAATGTTGAAAAACAGCTGAATGTCAATTTGACTAAGATTGTATTACTGGGCTTTGTCACGGCACCTTATATCAATGAAAGTCTGTTATATGCCAAATGGCAACGCCAACTCAAGCGAAAAATCGCTATAATGCTAGAACGTAGCGATTTGCTAGCGCACTATGAGGCTGCCAAGCGTGAAATCAAACCGTGGAAATATGTGGTATTGCTCGCAGCATCAATGGGCGGACCGCTCGCCATTAAGGAATTTTTAGATAATTTGCCCGAAGATTTGCCAGTATCGCTGTTACTAGCGCAGCACTTCAACCAAAATATGCTCAACACCTTGCCAAGAATTTTAAATCGTCACAACGAGTGGCGCTGTGACATAGTGACCAATACCCAAAAATTATTGTCAGGGCGTTGTTTGATTTTACCGATTGACCACAGCGTGGTGTGTGATTCCAATGGACGGGTAATTTTGCAGCGCAAACCTTGGCAAGGCAGTTACAAACCCCCAATCAGTGAGGTCATGCGTAATTGCAGCGAAGCGTTTGGCAACAACTTAATCACTATCGTGTTCTCCGGTATGGGCAATGATGGTAGTGATGCGGCAGCGACGGTCAAAAAAAATGGCAGTATTATTTGGGCACAAACCCCTGATAGCAGCACCTGCGCCAGTCAGCCACAAAGCATGATTGAAAGCAATCAAGTTACTTTTGTTGGCACCCCTAAGCAGTTAGCTGAGCAGCTAATCGCCTTGTGTGGCTAATGCTATAGGCTGGTAGCGACCGCTAAATTTCTTATTAATCACTAAAATGAGCAAGCCATGGCAAACGAGTTAAACCGTTACTTTAAGCAAGATGAAGATGTAGGCGTCCTAAGTATCACCACAGGTCAATTAACCATTGCTCGAATTCCTTCTAGCAGTTCGCCTGACTGGATTGTGCCGCAAGCCTTGATTTTGAGCATTGATAACTATGATGAGCGCATTTGGAATTATATTTGGCGCGGTCAAGAAGTGTCAGTGTATCACTTGTTGCCAAAAGATGAGCAGCCCACCCACTTAGTGGTGTTAGAAAGCGTCACCGATATTCATCGTCTTGCCTTGCAAATTCACGGCGAAGTGACTTTCCATTCTGTGCGTATTGCTGATCTCAAAGACGCTGATGACGCCACTTACCAAGCTGAATTAGCGACTAACTATCCTGACTTATTAACCGCCTTAAACGCGCCAGATGATGAGGTCGTTGAGAGTTCACGTGCACCGAATTTGGCAGACTACAGCCTACAGCACGCCTATATTTTTCAGCCAGTCATGTTGGCAGGTGAGCTATGTGTAGTGCCAGATTTGGACAAGCTCTCGCATTTCTTGGTGGATTTAGATAGTTAGACCCAGTCCGCTTTTGTGCTATTTTGCCAACAGTCTGTTACTTTTATTTTGCCCAAACATTGCTAGAATAACCCAAAACAAATCATGATAAGGTAAAATTCATTATGGCATTATTTCCTGCAAATGAAGCGCCACAGCCGATTGCCCCACACGGTATCAACAAATGGTCGCTATCGTCACGTATTTTCCATTGGATTAGCGTGGTATTGTTGATTGCAACTTGGGCAATGATTGAGCTGAATGAAGATGCAACTGACTTTACCTATTTTGATTTGCATAAAGCGTTTGGACTCAGTGTGTTATTTTGGACAGTAGGGCGTATTATCAACCGTTTTGTTACCAAAGCACCTGCCGATGTGCCGATGCCAAAATGGCAAAATAAACTATCGCATTTAACCCATTTAGCACTGTACTTGATTTTACTTGCCATGCCTTTAGCGGGCTGGTTGTCTGTCATGTTTGATGGGGAAGGGGTGAGTATGTTTGGGCTATTTGATATCCCAGCCTTTGTCAGTGAAAACAGTGATTTGTCAGGCACGTTGGAAAAAATTCATAAAAATCTGTTGTGGACGTTGCTGCTGGTGTTCACGGCTTTGCATATCATCGGCGCGCTGTATCACCAATTTATCCAAAAAGACCATTTGATTCGCCGTATGCGCTAAGTTAGCTGATAGTATAAAAAAGCCCATGTATGATGGGCTTTTTAGTAACAATTTTTTAAAAGCAAGCTAGATTAAAAACAATCTAGATTAAGCGCAATATGAATTATTGGCGTGTACTATCAGGCAAGCTGATATTCATCTCCAATACTTCCATGTTCGCTTCATTGTGATGTTGAATATTGACGTCATCAATGTTGACACCTGACACGTAGGTATTGACCACGGCCAAAATCTCACGTTTCATTTTTTCGATACGCTCTGGGGTTAACCGATTGTGCAAGCGGTTTTCGCTGGCAACGATGACCTTTAGGCGCTCTGCGGCAGTATTGGCACTGTTTGACTTTTGCTCACCGCCAAATAAATTACTCCAAAATCCCATAGCCTAACCTCCAAACCAGCGTTGTAGGAAGCTTTTCTTCTTCACCTCGATATGGCGATAGGGACGTTCTTCCCCCAAGAAACGAGCGACCATGTCATCATAAGTTTGACCGGCTTTTGAATTTTGATCTAGCACCACAGGGACACCTTGGTTTGATGCCTCAAGTACGCTATTGCTTTCAGGAATCACGCCAAGTAGTGGCACTTTTAGGATGTCATTAGAGATACTGTTGATGTCCATCATCTCACCGCGCTCCGCACGCTCAGCGTTGTAGCGGTTGATGACCAAGTGCTCACGTACCACACCTGTACCTTCTTCAACTTTTTTGGTACGGCTTTGCAAAATACCGATGATACGGTCTGAGTCACGCACCGATGAGATTTCTGGGTTGGTCACGATGATGGCTTCATCAGCATGGTACATAGCAAGCTGAGCACCACGCTCGATACCGGCGGGCGAGTCACACACGATGTAGTCAAATTGTTTGGCTAACTCATTAATGACTTCGGCGACTCCTTCATCTGTCAAGGCATCTTTGTCGCGGGTTTGGCTGGCAGGTAAGATAAACAAATTATTGAGCTGTTTGTCTTTTACCAAAGCTTGTGACAGGCGCGCGTTCCCTGAGATAACATCAACAAAGTCATACACGATGCGGTTTTCACAGCCCATAATGAGGTCAAGATTTCTAAGACCCACGTCAAAGTCAATCACTACAGTTTTAAAGCCGCGAAGGGCTAGACCTGTAGCGAAAGAGGCGCTAGTGGTGGTTTTGCCTACCCCGCCTTTTCCTGAGGTTACAACAACGATTTTTGCCACTTTGGCATACTCCTATTCATAGCACGGTGTCAGTGAGGCTGTATTGGTTAATCATCAAGCCATACACACATTCACGCTAAACTGGTTTGAAAAATATGGATATAAATTAACGTAAATCGTTAAAAGTTAAGGCTTAAATTTTAGTTAGCCCAAATTTGGTTAATTGGACTAGTTTAGCATAAAAAACTTTTCGAAGTTAATCGAGAGATTGGCGATTTTTGCATAGATTATGGTATAGGTTTGTTTGGGTGACTATCATTCCATCAATTCAAACACCAACCCTTGACCATCAAGGTAGCTGACTTGTACCGCTTTATCCAAATACTCAATGGGAATATTTTCTTTTAGGCAATAAGTGCCCGCAACTGACACCAGTGACGGGTTAAAACGTAAACAGAATATTTTAGCGTTGGTGTCGCCCGTCGCCCCTGCGACCAATCGCCCTTCGGCTTTGCCATACACGTGTAAGCTATAATCGGTAATCGCTTCCGCGCCGGCATTGATGCCTTTGGTCAAAATCACGTCACCGCCTACATGATTGATACTTTGACCGGAGCGCAGCATTTGAGTATGCACCAAATCGCCTTCAGGCTGCGATTGGTGATGCGGTGAGGCGACAAATTTTTCAGGTGCAGCTGCGGTCTCATTGATTGTGGTCTCATTGCTTGCGGTATTATTGGCTGCGATATCATTAGCGGTTTGATTTTGTCGCTCAGTCACTTGACTGTCGGATGCGGGTGATTGGTTAGGGGGCTGCGCCACGTGTTGAGACGATGGGTTGCTTTTTGTGCTATCTGGCTTGCGCTCACTGCCCGTCGCCACATTTTTTGCTGCTTTACCGTCAATGCGCTGCCCATCCGCTGGAAAAATGGCAATGCGAAGCTCATTGGCTTGGGCGTCATTGGCGCCTGTCACCAACCCAATCGGCTGTAACCCTAGCGCCCATAAGCCGCCCCAAAGCTGGGCTAAATTTAATGGCTGTTGACAGCTGACAATCACCGGTAAGTTGGACTGGCGTTGACGACCTAGCTTTTGTGCAATCTTTGTCAAAATTACTTTGATATCATTGCCTTCAATATTTAGGCGGGTAAAGTTGAGGAGTCTACCCGTAAGTTTCACGCTAGTGGCTACAGGGTCGGTGGGTAATGGGTTGGCTGGCTGCTGACTTTGCGGTGCATCCTGCTCGGATACGTTAAGGCTTTGTAAGTTTTGTGATGAACTATCTTGGGTCAAATCAAGGGCAGCGGGCTGTGTCATGAAAAACCTTTTTATAATAACTTTTTATACATCAAAATCGATTCATACCGCATATTAGCAAGTATTATTTAAAACAACAACCATTCACCGCGCTATTTATTGTTTGGCAACCAAAGCCGTAATAGGGCGATAAAAAAAGGGTTGCACAGTCGTTAGCTGCCAGCCAAACTCGTGGATTGAATCAGCGTATTTGGTGCTTCCATTGTTGAATACGAACTTGGTTGGCAAGTGACGTCAAACTATCATCAATAATATCGCTAACTAATTTTTCTAGCGCAGGGCTAGTGACGTCAATTTGCACCAAGCTTTTGGCGATTTCTTCATATATCAGCGTGAGCGTTTGCGGTTTGGTAAGGTTGGTGGTCAAGCTTAAGGTTAGATTCTCCCCAATGTGTTGCCCGATGCTGTGCATTTGGTTTTCTATCAGACTACCGGCAATCGGTATCAATCGTAAGATGCGATGCAGCTCGGGCGTATCGGTCAGCGCTTGCTGAATGGCTAGGCCCACTTGTTCTGCCAAAGGTTTGGCAAAGATGGCAGGATGGGCGGGCGTGGATCGTAATAACGGTGTGGCTTCTTGCTGCAGCACTTCGACAATGACCTTTTGTATGTCATCCCGATGCTTGTCGATGATGTTTTTGACCAAATGCCCATCGGTGTTGCTTATTTCGGTGCGGATATTGTCAATCGCAGTTAAAATCACCCGATCAGAAATCTCTTCCATAATCATTTGATAATAAAATTTGATAGTGGCAAGCCAACTGGCGGGCAAAACTTTGTAGCCCAGTTCATGCAGACGATAACCAATCACGCCAACGCGCAGCAGTCGTAATGCGCGCAGCTGCGGTGCACAGCCCAACACCTCATACCAATGCACGAATGGAAAGAAAAACCAGCGGTAATAGCGTTTTTGGGCGATGGCAATCAACCAGCGAACCAAAAGCTCGGCTATCAAAAAGATGGTAAATAGACCCCCAGCTACTTTGATTGGCTCGTGCCATCCTTGCTGATAACTGATGATACTGTCAAAAAACCCTAGCCAACTTGCTATTTTTGCCATAAAACTACTTAGCATCAAAGTGTCAAACCCCATGAGCAGCAAGTCCAACACAATGGCAACCATCATGATGATATCGTAGGCTAACTGCCAACCACTGGGTTTGGCAGGGTGGGTAGTGAGCGGTTGGTTAATATTCGGGCTTGGCGTTGGGCTGGATTTTGGGTCTAAATTAGCAGTTGGCATAAAAAATTGCTCAAAATGGGGTCGATACCGCAAAAAATGTGAGTGAGGACAAGGCAGGTAAGTCATATATCGCATGGCTTACCTGAGATTTTAACTAGTAGTGTCACTAGTGA